>CBDUQV010000093.1:0-7412 GCA_965369615.1 uncultured bacterium
GTTTCATTATCAGAAGTGATGTTATGGTATTTGAAAGATGAATACGATAAATATCAGCACAGAGAGATAGATAAAGATACGGTGGACAAGAAATGGGAAGAAAAGAATTTCGGTGTATCTATTGATGAAATATTTAGTAATATTGATAACAAGAAAGAGAACATAGATTTGAATAGACTCGTAAAATTCTTTATGTGTGACTTGAGACTCAATACCCCAGAACCTTTATATTTTTATGTGAGTAACAAAAAATACGACGGGAAATGGTTTAGTGAACAAGTTTCTTGTGATGAAGTGTGGATGAGTTCATTTGGCATACGAGATAGTGAAATGTTTACGTTATTCAAGAACGAACCTGCTCTCAAGTCTATTGTTAGATTTACTGCTTGGTTAACTAAGTGTGCAAAAGAGAAGTTATCAGACAGTGAAGTTAAGAGCGTCACGCAGTACCTCCCCCAAAATCCGAACGAATATCCTAAAAGACGACCTATGAAAATAGCAATTCTACGTAATTCTTCAAGCGATAACCAAAAATTAAAATATAAATTGCTTCAAGGATTACATCGAATTATTCAAGCATGTTATGAAGGGCAGAAAAAAATTGATGCTTTTATTTGTATTGATATCATCTAAATAACAAAATTTTAGATAACTGAGGAGTCCATTACAAACCTCCTGTATTATCAGATACTTGATTTTTGCTAAGACACATGAAAAATGATTTTAAACAAGATTTGATTAAAAGTTTTATAATAATTGCAAGTGGATTCAACGTAGCAGATATTGGAACATTAAGCAAAAAGGAAGTTTAAATAAAACATTTTAAGAACTATTATTTTCAATAATGATAATATGCTCTTTGTAACTAACCATTTCTTAAGTTATATAATTAAAGTGATCCTCATTCGTGCGAAATAAAATGCTATGTTCGATATTCTTTGGCAAGACATTGATTTCTTCTTTATATAATCTGCTGTTCTGTTAATAAAAGTTGATTCTATTCTTGTATTTCCAATAGATGAAGCATCTTGCTTCTCCGAGTCTGCGAGGCTGGAAGCCTCGCCTGTTTTCTAAACATATTTCTATTTATGAAAAAACAAAAACAGGCATACCTGCATGCGCTAATTGCAGTGTTTTTCTGGTCTACGGTAGCATCGGCATTCAAGATAACATTGCGGTATATGGATGTTTTTGAGATACTATTTTTTTCATCCCTAACATCAGTCGTGTTTCTTTTTCTCCTGCTTCTTATTCAGAAGAAAATGAGACTCCTGCGAACATTTTGTGCAAAAGACTTTTTCCGTTCTGCAGCGCTTGGATTTCTCAATCCTTTCCTTTACTATATTGTACTCTTCAAAGCTTACGATTTGCTGAGAGCACAGGAAGCTCTCACACTTAACTACACATGGCCCGTTGTACTTGCTCTCCTATCGATTCCCCTCTTAAAACAAAAAATGAAACTCCGGAATATCATTGCGATCGTGATCAGTTTCATCGGGGCATTTGTGATAGCAGTGCGGGGAAATATCCTGAGTTTTCATTTTACGAACGCAACCGGTGTATTGATTGCACTGGGAAGTACGGTCATATGGTCGTTATTCTGGATCTACAATGTAAAAGATAGAAGGGATGAGACGGTAAAGCTCTTTTTGAATTTTTGTTTTGGATTTATTTTCATCTTCATAACAATGATCTTAACAAAACGAATGAGAATTCCTGACCTACAGGGATTTGTTGGAGCAGGTTATGTGGGATTGTTTGAAATGGGAATTAGCTTTATTCTCTGGTTGAAAGCCTTGCAACTATCGAAAACGACGGCAAAGGTAGGTAATCTCATCTACCTTTCGCCATTCATCTCTTTGATTATTATCAGCCGCGTGGTTGGTGAAAAAATACTCCTATCAACGATAGGTGGGCTGGTCCTGATTATTGCAGGTATTATTCTTCAGACCAAAAGCGGGAAGGGAATAGATAAAAAGACTACTCCTTAATTGTTTTTGGTATTGAGGGATCTGTTACGATGATATAATCAGCAAGATTATCATACTGACTGAAATCCGTGTTTGGAAAAAAATCTTCCGGAAATACAGACAATACAAGAATTTTTAACTCTTTGTTGTAATGCTTCAGTTGCTCTACCATCCCGAAGAATTCATCACTATGCATTCGCCCATTGATATGAAGAATCTTTTTGCCTTGATTTTCTTCCAAATAGTGATATACGGAGTGTGCCATGGTTGCATCCCAGAGTGATTGTCCCTGGATTATATCGAATGTTGGCATCACCATGGGTGGCATCTTTTTATTTTTCATTTCATCAGGAGGCAGAGAGTCCTTTACTGGAGAAACGGGTATGAGGTTTTTCAGGTTCATTAATTTATCATGGTAAGCGCCTGAAGCTGTGTCGTAGGGAAGAGGAGCAAAAAACGACTTCGAACTTTTGCTGAGCGTTTCGAGAAATCCCTGTCCTTTTGCATTTGCCAGATG
This sequence comes from uncultured bacterium, assembly GCA_965369615.1. Lineage (GTDB taxonomy): Bacteria > Hydrothermota > E44-bin80 > E44-bin80 > E44-bin80 > SOKD01. The sequence continues at coordinate 2,488 of CBDUQV010000093.1, forward strand.
CGCGTAGCGGATGGGAGCATTTGCTGCAATAATATCGATGGCGTTTTCTTTTGAGAATTCAACCATGGGACGGTAATCCTTGTAGTTTATCCAAAGCCTTACGTCTTTTTCAAAATGCTTTTTTGCTATTTTGTTTTCGATGTATTCGGTTAATACGACCTGTACATCACGGTCAAACATTTCCAGAGAAAGCGCAATGCTTGCTCCATAACGATCGTACAGCTTTTCCAGAAGCAGGTGTTCAAGATAATGCGCAACTGAATCAGAATGTTCCTCGCCAAGAACAATTACATCGTAATGAACACAATCATCCACCATGTGTTCTATTACGGTTACTTCTTTTTTTGCGCGAGAGTATATTCTATAGTGTTTTTCCGAAAGTTCCTTCCCCTGTGCACCCAGCAGTGCTACGCTCACAGCACAGATGAGGAGCAAATGAATAATACGAAAAACAGAACTATTTTTTGAATTCATTATACATCCTCTGTAGAGCTACTCCTTCGTTTTTTTGATCTCTTCGGTCTTCTCGATGGGAAGTGGAGGAACGGTTCGTATCCCTTTCTTTTTCCCCGGTGTATTATCAAACTCCTCTATTACATAGTAAATCACGGCTATGAACTGTTTTTTAAACTCACCATGGAAATAACTGTGAACCAAATTGGTGTAATGCGAAACATCCTTTTCGTAGGGTGTTGCATCAGGATCATCAGGATGGATGAGCCTGGCAATACACCTGATTTCAAAGCAGGGTATATCCATGAAAACAATGGCACAAACGGGGTTTTCAATCTGGTTGAGAAAGGTATGGGTTTCGAAGTCCGGTACAGCATAGAGTTCAAGTGAAACCTGCCGGGTCTTATCAAATAATTGCTCATTTTTGTAGTTTTGTTTGAGAATTTCAACTCTTTCAACCTTGGGTTTTGAGATAGTTTCCTCAAGATGAGCAATGGTCTCTTTTAATTTATCTTTCACCGGCACAAATCCCATTCCTTTTACTGCATTGTTAACCGTGAATTGTGAGTCTTTTCTTCCACCACCATATGTGGCAACGACCCCATTATGAGGGCCTGCTAACGTAAGATTTCCTTCTTCCCCCTGCAGGAGTTTTGTTACCTCCTCAAGGCTTTTAATGCGTGCATCCATGTTCCATTTCATAAAGGCTGCGCTGACTTCCTTTATTTTATAATCTTTCCAGATTCCATCAATGTTTGCGCTTATTATCCCCTCATCAACCCTGTCGGTTTTAACGTTATCCTGGTGAAATATTTCTCCTTTCCACCAGTTTTTGTTGCCGCGTTCCCATTTGCCAGCAAATAAGCGGGGAATCCTGACAGTAAAGAGAAGAGCACAGGAACTTGCAAAGCCAGCCAATTTAAGGAATGTTCTCCTTCCTATAGTTACATTCATCTATCCCTCCTTGCATTATCAAGAACAATTTTCAAGAGATCACTGAATAATTGAAGAAAACAATGGTGTTCCAGACATTAATGAATTAACGTAATCATTTTTGTTGATACAAAGTTGTCCGTTTTTATTCTCACAAAGTAGATTCCCGGTGAAACTTCTCCTCCGTAATTATCTTTGGCATTCCATTCCAGCTTCGCTGGAAGGATAAAGGGTGAAGGATAAAGGATAAAGTTTTTGACCAAACGACCAGCTGCATCAAAGATTTCCAGCTCTATGCGTTCTGCTCTTTGCTCCAAGCCGGCGAGGTGGATGGTGGTAGAGGTGGTGAAGGGATTGGGTGAAATCTGAGTGGTTATGTCACTGCACGTAAGTGGTGTTGCTGATACAGGTCCATACCACCTGGTGCTGTTATCCACACATTGAGCTCCGAGTCTGTAATAATTCTGGATTATTGGCTGGGCACCTGCGTCAAAATGGCGATAGGAGCTTGGCGTCGGTGACTCCAACTTCGCATTGAGCGTTGCGATGGTTTCGCATGATGTGCCGGTGGTATAGCGTTGAATGATCCAGCATGCGATACCTGTTTCCAGTGATGTGCTCCAGGAAAGCAATACTCCTCCTTTTTCTCCGACAGCATTAAATGAGGTAAGCTCGATTGCCGTGGCCGGTTCCGCTGCCTCGTTTGTATCCAATGCAGATCCGTTATCCCCGCCAATGACATAGATAATGCCATTCACCACAGAGGAGATAGGTGCCCTGCGTGCGGTGGGCATAGCGGTTTCAGAAAACCAGGTGTCGGTTACCGGAACATATTTCTCAACGGTATTGTGGTATGCCTTCGAGTCGTCGATGCCGCCTATGGCGTAGAGAGTGTCCAGCTTCACGCATACCGTGAGAAATCTTCGTGGTGTTGGCATGGGTGTTTTTGCCGTCCAGGTGTCGGTGGATGGATCGTATTCCTCAACGGTTGCGAGAACACCAGATGCTCCATGACCTCCAATGACGTAAATTTTTCCTCCGACCGTTGCAGCTGCAAGTCCATACCGTGCTGTGGGCATTGCTGTTTTTGTATCCCAACTGTCAAGCACAGGGTCGTATTCAAAACATGTGTTAACTGGTCCTGCTCCGCCGATTGCATACATTTTTCCTGCTGCGCTTGCTGCTGTATGATATTGCCTGACTGCTGGCATGTTTGTTTTCTGAATCCAGATGTCCGAGAGGGGATCGTATTCGAGGGTATACGCTTTTACTCCCATTCCGTACCATCCTCCACAGGTGTATATAGTATCGTTGATGACGGCTGCGGCAAGCCTGTGCATATTATACGGCATATCCGATTTTGTGGTCCAGGGCGTTCCGCCGACGGTATCGGCAGTTGGATTATAAGCTTCTACGGTGGCAACGGGGACAAAGCCAGGACCTCCCCCAATCACATAGATAACATTGTTAACCGTACCGGTTGCCATGTCGTAGCGTGCAGTGGGCATGGAGAGCTTGACATACCAGTTGAGCGCTGCGGGTAACTGAAGTGGAAAGATAAATATGATAGAGAGAAAAAGAAATGTTACCATTCCTATACTCTGTAATTTCAATTTACTGCATCCTCCTTTTCGAGCAATAAATTCCTATGTGTATGGTAGAAAAAATTGTGTATCATTTATTGCAGTCATAGACGGAAACAATGATGGAAGTTATTGAATTACATAATGTTAGTTAGCGTTTAAACAGGACGAAGGGCGGTTTGCAAAAACTTTCCTTTGTTCATTATTTTTTCCTGGAAAATAGTGACAACATTTTATACGGTTATCTCATGACAATTATCTTTATTGTTTTGGTTGCATACGGGGTTGACAGTTTACAAATATAGTGTCCTGTCGATACCTTTTTCCCATAATGGTCTCTTGTATCCCACCATAAAGAAAAAGTACCGACAGATGCATTTCCCCCAAAGAGGTTCCTTACCAATTTTCCAGTAATGTCATAAACAGAAAGAGTAACCATGCAGTTTCTTGAGATTGCATACGTAATGACAGCGGTTTCCCTGACCGGATTCTGTATGATCCTCATGTATTCTGGTGCGAGAGGGATCGAAACGGAAACAGGACCATACCATTTCGTATGATTGTTCATATCAACAATACCAAGCTTGTAGCAATAGATCTCACCAGGTAGTACCTGGCTATCTGTGTACGTATAGCTTTGTGGCGAAGGGGATGGTCCTTTGCATGGTATGCATGCGATCTCATGGTAGGTGTCCTGGTTAACTGGTTTTCTTACGATAGAGTAGTAGTAATTATTTTCCATAGCGACCGACCAGTGCACCTGTACACAGCAATACTGTGCAGTGGCATAGAAGCATGGTAATGTTATACCCACAGGATCAAAATAGTACATCTCGTTTGTTGCAAGGTAGGTGAATCCTAACAGTCCGCCCACAGCATAGATTGAGTCAGCAATCGCTGCTATAGCAAGTCCTGAACGGGCTGTAGGCATGCTCGCCCTCGTGGTCCATGAATCACCTATGGGATCGTATTCTTCATTTATCGCAAGATCACTTGCACCATTCCATCCACCAATGGCGTATATTCTGCCATTCAACGTAGCCGCTGCGTGTTCATGTCGTGCCGTCGGCATATCGGTCCTGGATGTCCAGGTATCGGTTGCAGGATCATACTCCTCAACAGTTGCGAGATTTCCGCTTGCTCCGTATCCTCCAATCGCGTAGATCTTCCCATTCGCAACTGCTATGGCAAGGTAGTACCGTGCGGTTGGTATGGGCGCTTTCGATGTCCAGGTGTTTGTTGCAGGATCGTATGCTTCATTTACCGAAAGGTAGCCGGTCGAATTTCTCCCGCCAATAGCATAGATGGTGTCGTGTATCACGCCAATGGCAAGTCCGTGGCGTTCGGTGGGCATGGGAGTTTTCGACGTCCATGTATTGCTTGAAGGATCAAACTCCTCATTTTCATCGAGATAGAGACCTCCGGTTGCACCGCCAATAGCGTAGATTTTGCCATTTACGGTACCTGCTCCAAATCCCCACCATCTCACTGTTGGCATGGATGCCAGTGTTGCCCAGCTATTGTTGACGGGATCGAATTCCTCCGTGGTTGCTGTGCCATCTCCGCCAATGGCATAGAGCTTATCACTGACGGCAGCAACTACGGGAAAACGCCTTGTATTCACCATAGATTGTTTTGTTGTCCAAACATTAGCATGCAGTATACTGAAGCAGAGAAGAACCGCGAATGCAACGACATCTGTTGATACGTTCATGAACAGGCACTTTGGTCTTTCTGATACATTTTCGTTATTCATTGTAGTAATTTCCTTCATTTCTTTTGTTGCATGAGCCATTGTGCATCGTATGCACCGTGCTCAAATCATTCAATCAATGACACTATTTTTTTCAACACATGCTTTATCTACTGTATAGAAGATACTCAAAATTGTGTATTGTTTATGAAATTACAGAAAGAGAATGCACGGTGAAGTGCTTTTATGGTAGGTAAATACAG
>CBDUQV010000094.1:0-7400 GCA_965369615.1 uncultured bacterium
TCAAATCCTTCCATATAATGAGCATTATATGGAATCTTCTTGACATTGAAGGGGTTGGGGTCAGGCTTCAAAATACAAATTAGCAGACATTTTCTTTGGCAAATTCGGCAAAACTTCGGTTCGGCTATGCTATTTTCAACACCTGTCTTTTCCGTTTTAATAATCCTTACTTTTCTGATTTGCTCAACCGCGCAGAACTCGACCCCCTCCTTCTAATTTGTATTTTGAAGCCTGACCCCGAAGTGTTTTCCCCGAAGTGTTTTCGGTATTGCAAGAAAAAACTAAGAAGAAAACTAAAGTCACTCTTTCAATGCTTTCACGATTGCTTGGGGGATTGCCTCGACCAGATCACCGGCGATGAGTGCATGCTCCCCTTTTGTATCACGAAGCAGTTCTCCTGCTAACGAATGTATATAAACACCCGAGACAGCAGCAGCTACCGGTGTGGTTTTCTGAGCAAGAAATCCAATGATGAGTCCGGTAAGCACATCCCCTGAGCCGGCAGTTGCAAGACCTGAATTCACATGAGGATTCAGCCAGAACGACCCATCCCGCTCTGCTACAATAGTAGGGACACCCTTCAGTACAAGAACGACACCCCATTCTGCAGCATATTTCTGCGACACGGCAATTCTCTCTGATTCAATCACACCTATCTTCTTCCCGGTAAGACGCGCCATTTCACCGGGATGTGGCGTAATAATGGTTGGTTTCTTCCTCTTCTTCAAAATTCCCGTATGTCCGGCAAGCGCATTGATCCCATCAGCATCAACAAGCAGTGGAGTATCTACTGTTTTAACAATTTTCCTGACGAGCTTCTGCGTTTCCGGATCATGAGACATTCCCGGTCCAATTGCCACAACATCCACCTTCTTTACCTCATCCATTATCTGCTCGTACGCTTTTAATGAGATACTTCCGGTATCCGTTTGCTGCACCGGTATGGTTATCACCTCGGTGCACTTTCCCTCCACGATGCAATTCAGATGCTCCGGTATTGCAAGATATACCAGCCCGGCACCGGCACGGAGCGCAGATGTGCCACTCATCACCGCTGCACCAGTCATGCCCGTGCTTCCGGCAATAATGAGGATGCGCCCAAATGCTCCTTTGTGAAGATTGGGGGAGCGCCACGGGATGAAGCGCTGCAAAACCTCACGGTCCACAAAGGTCCCAGCTGGCTGGATTTCCTCTATGACCTGCTCTGGAAATCCAATATCTGCAACATAGAGTTCGCCCACGTAATGTCTTGCGGGATAGAGCAATTGACCTGTTTTAGGCAATCCCATGGTAACCGTCAAATCGGCTCTCACTGCTTCTCCCGACACCGCTCCTGTATTCGAATCAATACCACTCGGGGTATCGACAGCAACTATATTCAGTTCTGATTCATTTATCTCCTTGACCACACGGGATGCAATTCCCTTTATTTTCCCATTAAACCCCGTTCCGAACAGAGCATCTACGACCAGGTCGGCATCATTCAAAGATGATTTAAGATTGTTCAGTCCGCGCGTATCCTTTATCAGCAAGGGTTTTTCGCCAAGCCCCATGAGAATATCGAGGTTCTTCTTTGCATCTTGAGAAACAGAAGAAAGGGAATCTGAAACAATAAAAACATCAACAGAAATATCCTGATTTAACAGGTACCGAGCCACAACAAAGCCATCTCCCCCATTGTTACCCTTGCCGCACACAATGGTGATCCTGATTACCGAATCCATCTCGAAGAAATCTTCCATTGCGCTTACAACGCTTTGCCCCGCATTCTCCATAAGAACAACCCCGGGAATGCCAAGACCTTTTATCGCAAGCCTGTCTATCTTCCGCATTTCTTCAATACTAACTATTCTCATTATTTCCTCCTGCAAATAAAATTTACTGATTACAACGATTTCAAAAAACGGAATACAGAGATAATTACTTAAAGAATGAGCATGGCATCACCATATGAAAAGAACCGATAGCCCTTTTGTTTCGCTTCCTCATAAGTCTTAAGAATCAATTCCCTCGTGGCAAAAGCAGAAACGAGCATAAGTAATGTTGTTTTGGGCAGATGAAAATTGGTAATGAGATGATCAATAACCTGAAAGGTATAGGGAGGATAGATGAATTTGTCAGTCCAGCCGCCTTCCGCTTTCACGAAATTATTGCATGAGATTGTTTCAAGCGCACGCGTTGTTGATGTACCAACGGAAAAAATCTTTCTTCCCTGCTTTCTTGCTTTGTTTATTGTTGCTGCGCCCTTTTCATCACACTCGAAGTACTCGCTATCCATTTTATGTTCCCGTACATCATCAACCTTTACCGGTTTGAACGTTCCCATACCAATATGCACCAGAATTTTCACAAGGTGCACGCCCTTTCCCTCTATGGCAGAAAGCGCTGCTTCTGTAAAATGGAGTCCTGCAGTTGGTGCTGCAACCGACCCCCCCTGCTCAGCATAAACCGTCTGATACCTCTCTTTATCCAATTCCTCTGCTTCTCTTTTAATGTAGGGAGGCAATGGAACATTCCCGAGTTTGAAAATCTCCTCCTCTGTAATCCCGGAGGGCAGGAATTCAACATGCCACTTACCCGCTCCGTTTCTCTTAACAATGTTGCATAATGCATCCTTTGCGAACAGTATCTGATCGCCCACATGTATTCCTCGAGCGGGTCTGAGGAGTACTTCCCATCTCTCTTCCTGTTTCTTCTGAAGAAGGAATACTTCTACCTTTCCTCCCGTTCTTTTTTTTCTTCCAAAAAGCCGCGCAGGAATTACCCTTGTTCTGTTAATGCACAATACATCATCGCAAGAGAAATACCGGACAATATCAGAAAACATCCTGTGCTCAATATCACCCGACTTCCTGTGCAAAACCAGCAGTCTTGATTCACCCCGTTTTTGTGGTGGATACTGAGCAATAAACCTGCGAGGAAGAGAATAGTCAAAATCCTTCAATTCCATTTTTTTGAAAGTAATTTATATTATGAGAGAAAAAAGTGGACTAAACATCGGGCTCTCCGAGAAATCCTGATATTAAATCTTCTGCTTTTTCCCTGTCGCCTTCATTAACAAGCAATTCCCCCCAGTGTCCCTTCATCACCGTCCCAATACTATCATACATTGCAACCTGGTACGACTTCACAACAGTCGATATCCCATTCTCCTTAAGAAGGCTCTTAATGGTATTAGCCATAAATTCATCCGGCGCTTTGTAAACACTCACAAACTTTACATCATTCATATCCTCTTCCATTAAAACAGCCTTCCTTCCTCCTGTCTCTTCAATCCGAAGTGCTCATATGCAAGGGGAGTTGCAATTCTTCCCCTCAGTGTTCTATCTAATAAACCTTCAATAATGAGAAAAGGTTCGAAAACCTCTTCAATGGTATCCTTTTCTTCACCAACTGCAACCGCTATTGATTTCAAACCAACAGGGCCGCCATTGAATTTTTCTATAATTGTTTTCAGTATCAACTTATCCATCTTATCAAGTCCCTTCTCATCAACATCAAGAAGGAGAAACGCATTCAATACAACGTCCTCCGTGATTTCAGATGCACCTTTCACCTGCGCAAAATCACGTATTCTTCGCAACAATCGGTTAGCAACCCTTGGCGTTCCCCGTGAACGCCGTGCTATCTCCACAGCAGCATCATCGACAATATGCACATCAAGAATCCGCGCTGTTCTCCGTACAATCCGGGCAAGCTCGGTTGCATTATAGAAATCGACTCTCTCGGATATACCGAATCGCGCTCTCATAGGAGCTGTAAGAAGCCCCGTACGTGTCGTGGCGCCGATCAGTGTAAATGGTTTCAGGGTAATCTTAACAGCACGCGCTTTCGGTCCCGAATCGACCAGAATATCAAGACTGAAATCTTCCATTGCTGAATAAAGGTATTCCTCTACCGTTCTGTTCAATCTGTGTATCTCATCAATAAACAATACGTCTCTTTCCGAAAGATTTGTAAGAATCCCTGCAAGATCACCCGCTCTTTCCAGGATAGGTCCAGAAGAAGTAGAAATGTTAACACCGAGTTCATTGGCGATGATATATGCAAGCGTTGTTTTACCAAGCCCCGGTGGTCCAAAAAAAAGTGTATGATCCATTGCCTCATTGCGTCTTTTCGTTGCTTCCACATATATCTTCAACTTTTCCTTCAGTGTTTCCTTTCCAATAAAATCAGAAAGCGTCCTGGGTCGCAGGCTGCTTTCATAATCCTTATCATCATGAAATGGTACAGGATTTGTAATTCTCTCATTCATCGCTAACGATTATATACTCCCCCCATCAAAAGTCAAGAAAAATCCAATTGAAGCTCCATCTTACCGGGTACATTATGAGATTATCGCACTTTCACTTCGCTCAAGTTCGCAATGAGATTTTATTTAATGCTTGTTTACTTCTGAATGAAAATTTTGCTCTGTTTATTCTGGGAACTTACTGAATACAAAATCACCCTTGCAAACACCGAGGATCTTCGCAACGACATCGCACTTTGCTCTGAGGAGAAAAAATATATCTTCACGTTCTCCATGGAGCGCCTCAAAATTCGCATGTCCTTTGGATATAATAATGTCGGCTTTATTGAAAATATTCCTGAATTCAGTATTTATTTCATCACTGCCCATATTAAGATTACAGGTTCCCGTTTCCATTATCGTAGCTGTTCTGTCAATCCCAGTACTATCTACATCATTAATGGTGACATCATTGATAAATGGTTTGCTCTTTACAGCAACGATCTTCTCAAGCTCATCCAGTTCCTCTAACAGAACTCTATCAAAGATAATCTCACCGCAATTATCAGCAATAAAGAGAAGCGTTCTTGCTCTCTTTAGCCTTAACCTAAAATCATCAAAATCATCTTTTACAAAATCAATACGTGAAAACTCATGGAGGATCTCCTCCACATCAAAATCCGCATTCGTACCCAGATCGATAACATTTCCCGCTGCAGAAATCATGAAAGCGGTCCTCAGCCTGTCCTCAGAACTATCAACCCTTTCTTTTAAGCGTGGATAGACAGCGAGTGCTTTCCTGTTCTGATCTTTCTTTTCGTTTTTATACAGATCCTCAATGCTTAATTCCGCTTTGATAATCCCGGTCGCAAAATCGGCAATGGCTGCAGGAGATTTTTCGAGGGATTGACCTCCTATGGCTAAAACAACTTTCTTGAATATCTCTTCTTTACGGGACTTCTCAATGCCGCAAAAATTGAGTGTCCGTATGCAGAAATTCAAGATGCACGGAATACAGATAATATTGGCTTTCATATTTATAAAAGCTACCCTTTTATAACACCCAACGGGTGCATGCGGACGACGCGCTTCCCTATACCCGCCTGATGAACCGTATCAACAACCTCATTCACATCCTTATATGCATCTGGAATTTCCTCCCGCAGTGTTTTTAGTGTTGCTGAGAGGACATAAATACCCCGATCCTCGAGTTCTCGCTGGATAGCTCTTCCCTTTGTAATATCAAGAGCTTTGTGGCGTGACATTACTCTTCCTGCGCCATGACAGGTAGAACCAAACGTTTCATTCATAGCCTTTTCGGTGCCAACAAGAATATACGAATGCGTACCCATATCTCCCGGTATAAGAACCGGTTGTCCAATGCTTTTATATTTTTCAGGAATTCCGGGATGCCCCGGAGGAAAGGCTCTCGTTGCGCCTTTCCGGTGCACACAAAGTCTCTTCGTTTCACCATTGATCTTATGCTCCTCAAATTGAGCAATATTGTGCGCAACATCATAAATCATATGCATTCCCAGTTTCTCTGCAGAGGTTTCAAGCGTCTTTTCAAATGCTTCCCTTACCCAGAACATAATCATCTGCCTGTTTACCCATGCGTAGTTTGCAGCGGATGCCATGGCTCCAAGATATCTCTCTCCCTCGCTGGATTTGATAGGAACACATGCAAGCTGCCTGTCCGGGACATCTATTCCATATTTCCTCATTGCCTTTCCCATAAGCTTAACGCTGTCATCACAAACCTGATAACCGAGACCTCGTGAGCCGGTATGAATCATTACCGTGATGAGGCCCTTTTCAAGATTCATAACCCCTGCTGCTTCTTCATCGTATATCTCATCGATCTCCTGAATTTCAATAAAGTGGTTCCCTGCTCCGAGCGTTCCAATTTGTGGCCTTCCTCGCTCAAGTGCTCGATGGCTCAAATAGTCAGGATTGGCGAAATCAAGACATCCCTGTCCTTCTGATAATACCACATCCTCATCCCATCCAAATCCTTGCTTGACAATCCATTTTGATCCAATCCTCATTGCATTTTTCAATTCCTTTTCAGAAAATCGCCTCTTCGTCTTTGAACCAACTCCACAAGGAACATTTGCAAAGATCGCATTTACCAAATCTTTTATTCTATTCTGAATATCCTGCAACCTGAGATCCGTTCGCACTATCCTGACACCACAGTTTATATCATACCCAACACCACCGGGAGAAATGACTCCTTTCTCAGTGTCCATTGCCGCAACACCACCAATAGGAAAACCGTAGCCCCAGTGAATATCGGGCATTGCAAGCGAGTACTTCACAATTCCAGGCAGGTGGGCAACATTTGAGACCTGGAGTGGAGCTGTATCCATCCTTATGTGTTTGAGCAATGATTCCTTTGCATAGATAATTCCATCAACCCGCATTCCCGGATGGTCCTTCCGGGGGATTCTCCATTTATAATCATCAATCCTTTCAAGTTTCCCTTCCCATTTCTTCATTACAATTGCCTCTCTTTCATCTCTGTTCTCCGTTTAAATGTTTTTATCAGGAAATAGCTGAGTGCGAATGCAGCAATACCAATACATGGAGCCGTAATAGCCGCGCCAAGATAAAGGGGCTTAGCAACGCTGGCAAGAACGGCAAAGAAATTCCCGAAGTTCAATTGGCGAATAAGCAGTTTGAATGCATCAAGCGTAGCACTCGAATCATACCCGAGCACTTTCTCGCCAACCTTATAGTCAAGGAAAAAAAGGAACGACATTGTTAAAGGATTGCAAACCAGCTGCGTGGTAAGCACAACAGCAATCCTGTTAATCCTGAAGATAAATGACAGAAGAAGCCCGCTAAGAAACTGGAAACCAGTAATGGGAAACATTGCAATGAAAGCACCTACTCCAACACCAGCGGCGATCTTCGCAGGAGTGCTATCAATCCTGATAATGATGATGAATTTATCTCTCAACCATCTCCATAATCGTTTCATAATGTTACAATGTGTTGTGTCTATGCTTCGTTCAATTATTGGGAACGGTCTTATCAGACCCGGTATCCTTGCAATTAAGGGAAAGCAATAAGGGAAGTATAAGTAATACCCGTATCATTAACTTCATTTGTCTCCTTTCGTACTCAAAATCTGATGTTTATGCCTACCTGAATTCTATCCTGC
>CBDUQV010000095.1:0-7336 GCA_965369615.1 uncultured bacterium
ATTCTCTTCTACGAGTGATTTTTTTTCTGCTCGTAGTTCCTGGATTAATTTGATAGCTTTTTCTATCTCTTGTTCCACTGTTTCCCAATCTGTGTTGTTTTTATCAAAAAGATCCATTGTTATTCCTCGCCCCTTAATCTTACTCCGAGCGTCTCGGAAAGACGGCTGATAATTTCTGTGATTTTTGAATTTACTGTTTCATCATTGAGCGTCTCCGAGTTCGAGCGGAAAACAAGCGAATAGGTAAAACTCCTCAAATCCCGGGAGATTTTTTCGCTCTGGTATGTATCAAAGAGTTGAATGGCTTTCACGAGCCCATCACTGTTGTTGATAATTGTATCCTTGATTTGCTGGTGGGTAATGTCGTTTGGTACAAGAAGGCACAGGTCTCTGAGGACGGCAGGATATTTTGGCAACTCTTTGAAAGCGTAATCGAAAGACAGGCAGTGTAACACAGGTTCAAGATCTATTTCAAAAATGTGTATTTGCTTTGATAAATCAAAAGAATCGATTACCTCATTACTCATGCGCCCTATAATGCCAATCTCAGTGTTCTCGAAATAGATGCGGCTTCCTTCATCAAGCAATGCAAAAGTGTTTTGCATCTTTCTAAATCGCACGTTCGGTGACTGAGCAAGATCAAGGAATCCTTCTATGATGCCTTTGAGATCGTAGTAGTCAAAGAGCCTGTTCTCTCCTCTCCAATCACTATTTTTTACTTTTCCCGCTACTATACCAGCAATTCTCAGCGGTTCTGCAATAGATTCTGCAGAAGGAGTTTTCAGGTATACGTTTCCTATTTCAAAACAGCGAATATCTTTTATGCCGATATTGAAATTGCTTTTCGCTGTGTGTAGTAACCCGGGAACAAGGCTCGGTCTGAGATGTGTTAGATTGCTGGTTATTGGATTAAGAAGGGGACTTGGCACGGCTCCTGTCTTGAGATTGCATATTTCATCGAACGATAAAAAACTGATATTTACCGCTTCGTCAAAGCCACATGAAATAAAGTAGTCTTTGATCTTCCTGATTTTCATATCATTTTGTGGCAGGGTAGTGACCTTCCCGAAAGTAATCATTGTGTTTTTAGGGATTTTGTCAAATCCCACGATTCTGATTACTTCTTCTGCAATATCTTCTCTTATCTCGATGTCTCTTCTGAATGATGGAATGTGAACTTCGAGTATTGTATCTCCGGTAACGGGTAGGTCGATTGCAGTAAGTGTGTCAATTACTTCCTCCCGGGAAAGATGAGAGCCGAGGAAGCTGTTAAGCCACTCTATAGTAAAAGATACCTTTCTGTCTTTGTTTTGTCCGTTATATGTGTCAGCTATTCCTCCTTTCAACGTTCCTTTGCATAGTTTAACAACTAAATCACGTGCTCTTATCAATGCAGGGATTGGTGCCTGAATGTCTGCTTTGCGTTCAAACCGGTAAGAGGATTCAGATGTAATAACCAGTTGTTTTGCTCCTCTTCTTATGAGTGTTGGTTCAAAGTAGGCACTTTCGATAAATATGTGTGTTGTTTGGTCTTTTATTTCGCTCGCTTCGGCACCCATAATTCCTGCCAGAGCGAGAGGTTTTTTCTCGTCTGCGATTACGAGAATACTGTCGTTGAGCTTTGTTTTTATTCCATCAAGTGTGGTAATCGATTCAACAACGTGTGCCCGTCTGACGAGTATCCTTCCACCTTCAATGCAGTTTGCATCAAAGGCATGGAGTGGATGTCCCATCTCAAGAAGGACGTAATTTGTTATATCAACAATGTTATTGAGAGAACGGATACCAGACAGTTCAAGCCTTTTTCGTATCCAATCAAAAGATGTGCCAACCTTTACATTTTCGATCAGGCACCCGGCATATCTCGGGCAATCAGCATCATCTTCAATGTCAACGGAAATAGGACATGCATTCATTTTGACATCCGGTTGCATCTTGAAGGGATTTTTCTTCAATTCCTTCCGGAGCATTGCTTTTATTTCTCGCGCAATTCCAAAAACAGAAAGCTGATCCGGTCTATTGGGAGTGATCTCAAGGTCAAGGACATAGTCATCTCCGGCCTGCTCAATTCCTTCGACTGAGACACCCTGACCGGTGAGTTTCGTTGCTAACTCAGTGATGGGTATATCAATATCCACAAATTCCCGTAACCATTCAACGCTTATTTTCATTGTACATTAGTTTTAAAATTGCCGGATGAAGCGCAGGTCATTGCCGAAGAGAAGTCTCAAATCATGAATTCCGTATTTGAGCATGCATATTCGCTCAACACCCATGCCAAATGCAAATCCGGTATATATATTGGTATCATACCCAACGGATTTAAAGACATTCGGATGAACCATTCCACAACCCATAATTTCTATCCATCCCGTATGACCACACGTTGTACATCCCTTTTCCTCGCAGAAAGGGCATGAAACCTGTACCTCAGCACTTGGTTCAGTGAATGGAAAGAAATGGGGTGTGAGCTTTATCCTGGTTGATGTTCCATACAGTGCCTTGAAAAAAATGTCGAGCGTTCCTGTTAGATCGCTCATTGTTACGTTTCTATCAACATACAGAGCTTCTATCTGGTGAAAGACCGGAGAATGTGAAGCGTCAAAGCTATCAACGCGGTAACACCTTCCTGGTGAGATTATTCTAACAGGTGGTTTTCTCGACTCCATCACTCTCACTTGTACTGGTGATGTCTGGGTTCTCAGTAACAGATTATTATTAAGATAGAATGTGTCCTGTGTGTCCCGAGATGGATGATCCTTCGGGAAATTAAGGGCTTCAAAATTGTAGTAGTCTGTTTCAACATCGGGTCCGTACTCAACTGCAAAACCCATTTTTACGAATATGTCAATGATTTCAGTCATGGTTTTCATCAGGGGATGATGGTGACCGAGCCATTTTCTGTCGCCCGGTACTGTGTAATCGAAGAAGTCTTTTATTTTTTTCGTTTGTGTTGTTTCTTTGCTCTTTTTTTCAAAGGCTTTTTCTATACTCATCTTGAAAGCGTTCAGGATTTTTCCATAAACCGGGCGTTCTTCCTCCGAGAGATTCTTGATGTTTTTCAGCTTCTGGGTAATGATCCCCTTTCTTCCGAGATACTGCGCTCTGATTGTTTCAATCTCTTCTGTTGTTGAGGAGTGCTTGAGCCTATCAAAGATCGCAATTTTTATATCTTCAATTTCCTTTTCGAATTTCATTCTTACTGTGTTGTACTTTTAACAAGTAGCGAGAATGCTTCTGCATCAAAAACAGCAATTTCAGCGAGTATTTTTCGGTTAAGATTAATACCAGCCTTTTTCAGGTTATTGATAAAAACGCTGTAACTGATTCCATTTTTGTTACAGGCAGCGTGAACCCTTGTAATCCAGAGCCTTCTAAACATCCTTTTTCTAACCTTTCTGTCCCTTGTTGCATAACCGAGTGCTTTAATGGATGCTACTCTGGCAACGCTGTAGAGATTCTTCCTTCTGCCCCAGAAGCCTTTAGCACGTTTAAGCCACTTCTTACGTTTCCTTTTTCGGACTATTTTAGAACGAACTCTTGGCATCTTTCATCTCCTTCATTGCTACGGTAAAAGATTTCGTACCTTTTTCTTGTCTCTTGAACTTACCAGAGTCGATTTACGAAGATTTCTCTTTCGTTTTTTCGTTTTCTTGGTCAGGATATGGCTTTTGTTCGCCTTTGACCTTTTGTACTCTCCTGTCGCTGTCTTTTTGAATCTTTTCCGAGCCCCCCTGTTTGTTTTTATTTTTGGCACCAGCACCTCCTCTCTTTTTGGTCGCAGATTTTGGTGCGAGCATAATGGTTATAATTTTTCCCATTCGAACAGGTTTTTTCTCATAAATGGAGATGTCACTCAATTCTTGTGCCATCTTATTAAGAAGCTCCCTGCCTTTATCAGCATAAATGATCTCTCTTCCTCTGAACTTGAGCGTCAGTTTTACCTTCTTGCTCTCCGTGAGAAATTCTCGTGCATGTCTAATTTTTACACCGTAGTCGTGTTCACTGATTTTTGGTCCAAACTTCAATTCCTTAATCTGAACTGTTTTCTGCTTCTTTTTTGCCATTCTCTGCTGTTTGTGTTTCACGTACAGTTGTTTTCCAAAGTCAAGAATTTTGCAGACAGGCGGATCATGCTCAGTATTTACTTCAACAAGATCCAACCCGCGCTCTTTTGCAATTTTAATTGCATCATCCCGTGCCATTACACCGAGATTTTGCTTTTTATCATCTATTACAAGAATTTTTCTTGCTCTGATCCTGTAGTTCATGGGCGGTTTTCTTTCTCTTTTTCTCTTAATATTTGATCACCTCCCTTAATTAAGTTTTCTCACTACATCGCTTTCGTATCTCTGTTTCGAAGTCCTCTAAAGATAGATTACCCCTGTCCTTTTTATGCCTTTCGCGTATTGATAAGGAATTCGTCTCTTCTTCACGCTCCCCGATGATTGCCATATAGGGGATTTTTTCCTTTTCTGCCTCTCTCACCTTTAAGTTGATTTTTTCGTTCCGTTTGTCAAGCTCTGTTCTAACGTTGTGTAATACAAGAAATTTCTGGACGCGTTCAGCAAAATCGACGGATTTCTCCGTTATTGTCATAATGCGTACTTGTATCGGCGAGAGCCAGAGAGGGAAGTCCCCTTTGTAGTGTTCGATTAATGTACCGATAAACCGCTCAATTGAACCGAGAAGAGTCCTGTGAATAATCAATACGTTATGTGCGTTTCCATCCCTTCCTATATAGGTGACATCGAATCTTGCAGGAAGATTGAAATCAAACTGGATGGTTGGAGCCTGCCATGGTCTTCCCAGGGCATCATAGAGCTTAATGTCAATCTTGGGACCATAGAAAACAGCCTCACCTTCCATTCGCTTGTATTCAAGATTCTCAGCTTCGAGTGCCAGCATGAGAGAACGCTCGGCTTTCACCCAATCCTCATCACATCCTGCATATTTATCCAGACAGGTTGGCTCTCGTACACTCAATTCATAGGAAAGTTCTCTGAAACCGA
This sequence comes from uncultured bacterium, assembly GCA_965369615.1. Taxonomy (GTDB): domain Bacteria; phylum Hydrothermota; class E44-bin80; order E44-bin80; family E44-bin80; genus SOKD01. The sequence continues at coordinate 5,013 of CBDUQV010000095.1, forward strand.
ATGTATTCAAGATTCTTCGGGCAAATCTCAAAACACCGATTATTTCATCTTCAATCTGTTCATCAGTGCAGAAGATATGGGCATCATCAATGGTAAATTCGCGGGTTCGGAGCAAGCCATGCAGTACGCCAGAAAGTTCATCTCTCATTACAGTACCAAGTTCCGCATACCGCAGAGGAAGATCCCGGTAACTATGTATTTTCGATTTATAGATCAGTATGTGTGCGGGACAATTCATCGGTTTTAGCACATATTCCTCGTTATCTTTGTGAAAAGTGTACATATTGTCAATGTAGTAATCATAGTGACCGGAAGTTCGCCAAAGCCCTGCTTTTGCTATATGGGGAGTGATGACAAGCTCGTACCCATTCTTCATGTGCTCTTGTTTCCAGAAGTTTTCTATGATTCTCCTGAGGGTAGCACCCTTTGGATGCCAGAAAATGAAACCTGCTCCTGCATTTTCGTTTATAGAAAACAACTCGAGTTCTTTGCCAAGTTTGCGGTGGTCCCTTTCCTTTGCTTCCTTGAGTTTATGCAGGTAGTTCGCAAGTTCCTTCTTGGTTTCAAAAGCTATTCCGTATATCCTCTGTAGGTTGTCCCTTTTCTCATCTCCCCTCCAGTAACTTCCTGAAACGGAAAGAAGCTTGAATACCCGTATGTAGCCGGTTCTTGGAACATGGGGTCCACGGCACAGATCGACAAAATCGTTATTCCGGTAGAGAGAAATGTTTCCTTTGAGTTCTTCCAGTAGTTCAAGTTTGAACTTTTCATCTTTTTCCTTGTACAGCTCAATGGCATCCTCTTTCGGTTGCGTTATCCTTTCAAAGGGTAGATCCTCCTTCACAATGTTTGTCATTTCCTGTTCAATACGTTCCAAGTCTTCAGGTGCAAAGTTCTTTTTTGTATAGAAATCGTAGTAAAATCCGTTCGCAATAGGTGGTCCAATGGCAAGTTTTACATCCGGAAAGAGTCTCTGCACTGCATATGCCATGATGTGGGAAGCAGAATGCCAGTAAACCTTTTGTCCTTCCTCGTCATCGAAGGTAACTAATTCTAACGTACCATCTGATACAATGGGGAAGGTAAGGTCTATTAAAGACCCATTGAATCTTGCCGCAAGTGGTTTTCTATTTTTTTGGATTGAGAGATCGCTGAGAATCTTTAAGGCTGAAGTGCCCTTCTCTACATCTATAGATTTTATGCCATCGACATCTATATTTATTTTCATTAATTGCTCTTCCGAAATTTACATGTTCTATGTTCATGATTTCCAAGTTCTTATGGTGGGCGATAGCCGACTTGAACGGCTGACCTCTTGCATGTCAAGCAAGCGCTCTAACCAATCTGAGCTAATCGCCCAAACAAAACAGCAATATAGTATAGAGAAATAATGGTTAAAAGTCAAGCAAAATATCTGCTGCTTTCATACTCACTGCTCTTATTCCGTACGCGCTTGTGCTCTGAGATCTGTTTGCTTCCTACTCCATTTCTTTGTGGATTACCCGTCCATCTTTGGTTTTTACCGTTTCTACGCCAGGATAGCTTGCATCAAAGTCTCCAATTATCTGCAAAATTTGTTCTTTTGTTTCAGCATCTACGATTATTTTCCGATGTGCTTCATTTTTCAAAAAACGGGCAATTTTTGCAATTACCTGCAAGTACTCCTTTTTTGCTTCAGTTGGTGCAGCGATCATAAAAACGAGATGTACCGGATTTCCGTCAAGTGCATTGAAATCTATGCCTTGTTTTGATTTTCCTATGCTGATTGCGAGATTCTTAGAGTATGGTCCTCTCGCATGCGGAATTGCTATTCCATTTCCTATGGCAGTGCTTTCTATCTCTTCTCGCTTCATGATTCCCTCTAAGAACTGCTCACTTTCAGTTATATCTCCGCTTGATGCAAGGAGATTCACCATTTCTTTGATTGTTGATTGCTTGTCTCCTCCAGTAAATTCTGCAATAATATTGTCTGCTTTTACATAATCTGATAGCAACATTTTACCCTCCAGCTCTCGTTTGTTACCAAAACAATTTCCGTTAATGTATAACTACTTCCCCGTTTTGTCAATAGAAATCTTTTATGAGAATTAAATATGAAATAAATAAAGAAACCCAGCACGTTATGTGCTGGATTTCTTGTTTCTGACGCTAACCTGATTATTCTGTTATCTGTAATTTGACAACCGTCTTCTGTTCACTAATTTCTTTCTCTTCTGAAGTCTAACATGGGTACGCTCTCTGTGGGGCATACTCCCATTCTCGGGAAGAGGTCGAGATGCACAATTTTTTCACTGAAAATAAGCGTTGTTCCAAAACTGTTGTCT
>CBDUQV010000096.1:0-7206 GCA_965369615.1 uncultured bacterium
AGGTATCGATATTGTGATTGAGAAAGGTGAGTTGTATACAATTGTTGGTCCATCCGGTGCTGGAAAGAGCACACTCATTCATATCATTGGAGGGCTTGATGCTCCTACGGAAGGTAAGGTTATTCTTGAGAGTAATAATTTGTATGATTTCCCTGATCAGCAACTTGCGCGCGTACGAAATAAGAAGATAGGATTTATTTTTCAATTCCATCATCTCCTTCCGGAATTCAGTGCATTGGAAAATGTTATGATACCTTCGATCATTAACGGCATTGGTTCCCGCAATGCAAAAGAACGTGCTTGTGATTTGCTCAATAAGGTTGCTCTCTCTGATCGGCTGCGACATAAACCGAACGAACTGTCCGGTGGAGAAAAACAGCGTGTAGCAGTTGCAAGGGCTCTTGTAAATAATCCATCAATCATTTTTGCTGATGAACCGACGGGAAACCTTGATAGAAAGAACAGTGACATGCTTCTGGAGATGCTTCTTGGACTTAATCAAAATGAAGGAATAACCATTGTACTTGTGACACATAATGAAGATATAGCACAAAGGGTTGGAAATATAATTAAATTGGAAGATGGAAGAATCCAGGGGAGTTTACCATGATGTGTGAGATCTGTGGCGCTGAAGAAGGACAAATAAAGTATACTAAGGTAATCAATGGCGAAAAGGTAGAGTTTTTTATTTGCAAAAACTGCGCAAAGGAGAAGGGTTTCCAGACGCCTGATACTGCATCCATGGAAGGAGCAGGGGAGGAAGAAAAAAAGATGCAACGGGATGCGGTTTGTGCAATGTGTGGTTGGAAACTCACCGACGTGGAAAAAAAGGGTAAGTTTGGCTGTGCGAACTGCTATGAGGTTTTTAGACCGTACATACGAAATCTGGTAAATAAACTGCATGGAAAAGTGGAACACAAAGGGAAAGTACCTGTTCTTGATGAGGGAAAATTGATTATCAAGAAGAGAATACGAGAGGTGAAGAAAGAATTGGATGTGGCTATCAAGAAAGAGCAGTATCAGCTTGCTGCAAAGTTGCGTGACAGGATAGAAACGCTCTCTCTTAAGATGGAAGAAAGTGATGAATAGCGAAACCATTAAAAAAATGGTAAAAAAGCCAAGTGCGTGGGTCGATCCGAAAGGTCCCTATGCAGAGATTGTTTTTTCTTCGAGAATACGGTTTGCGCGGAATATTCAGGGGCACAAATTCTCGATTAGCTCAACAGAAAACGAGAAGAAAATATTGTTTGACGAATTAACTGAGGATATTACAGCGATTGAATTGTTTAAGGATGGGTACGTTTTAGGGATGGAGGATCTCTCATCGCTCGAGAAAGAATTTTTAGTGGAGAGACACCTTGTGAGCTTTGATCTTTGTTTCAAGTCCGATATGGGTGGTGCAATAATCGATAAGAATGAACGCGTTTCGATTATGATAAATGAGGAAGACCATCTCCGTATTCAAGGTTTTGCTGATGGTCTTCAGATGTTTGAGATTTTTGATTTTCTGAATCTTGTGGATGATGAAGTTGGAGCAAGAGCGTCATATTCTTATGATAAGGATTTTGGATATCTGACGTCCTGTCCAACGAATATTGGAACCGGGATGAGAGCATCCGCTCTCGTGCACCTTCCTGCTCTTGTGATCACGCGGGAAATAGAAAAAATAATAAGGAAACTGAAAACCAAAAGGGTACTGGTGCGAGGTCTATACGGTGAAGGGACTGACATTAAGGGCAATTTCTTTCAGTTATCAAGCAGTGAATCGCTGGGGAAAAGTGAGGAAAATATTATTTCAATTGTAACTGAAATCGTGAAAGAGATTGTGGAAAAAGAACGAAATGCAAGAGAAATGCTTATGAAAAATGCGCGAATGCAAATTGAGGATAAAATTTGGAGGGCCTACGGTCTTTTCAAATATGCTCGCCTTTTAACATCGGACGAGGCAATTAATCTTTCTTCTGCTGTACGGCTTGGTGTTGGTCTGGGAGTTATAAGAGATGTTGCCCTTAAACAGTTGAATAAATTGCTTGTGTACATTCAACCAGCGCATCTGCAACTTGTCAATGAACGGAAAATGGATAATTACGAGAGAGATAGGGTGCGGGCTTGTTTTGTGAAAGAGATACTATCTCTTAATAGCAAAGGGAGTAATGATGGATGAGCGATTCACTGAGCGGATGAGGAAACTGCTGTACATAGCTCGACAGGAAGCCGCAACAAACGGTAATGACAGTGTTACTGCTGAGCATATTCTTCTTGCTCTCATCAAAGAAGGTAACGGTGTTGCCGTTATGGTACTAACGAACCTTGGTGTAAATCTTGAGAAAATTTCACGTTCACTCAAAAGACTCGTTAGCGAAGGAGAAGTGGGTGGTCTCGCATCTGGTGAAATACCTCTTGGGCAGGATGCGCGGCACATAGTAAGTCTTGCAATTGATGAGGCAAAAAAACTCGAGCATAAACATGTGGGAACAGAGCATCTTTTGCTCGGACTGTTGCGAAAACGAGACAGTGCACCGGCTCGGATTCTCTCTGAGCATAATGTGTCCTATGACACTGCCAAAGCAGAGATTGTTAAATTGCTTGGTGGTTTTCCTCCAGCAATATATGACCCGAAAGACAAACAGAAATCAAGGTCCCCCGCCCTTGATTATTTCTGCAGAAACCTGACAACGCTTGCAAAGGAAAACAAACTTGACCCTATTATTGGAAGAGAAAAGGAAATAAGGCGCGTTATCCAGGTGCTCTCAAGAAGGAAGAAGAATAATCCGGTTTTGATAGGTGAACCGGGTGTTGGGAAAACCGCGATCGCAGAGGGGCTGGCGCAAAAAATAATTAAGCGGGATGTACCTGAAGTCCTGTGGGGGAAAGAGGTTTTGAGTCTTGATCTTGCTTCTGTTGTAGCAGGCACGAAGTATCGGGGTCAATTTGAGGAGCGATTGAAAGCGATTCTGAATGAAATACGAACAACTGAGAAAATAATTCTCTTTATTGATGAACTCCATACGATTGTTGGTGCTGGGGCTGCTGAAGGAGCAATTGATGCATCGAACATGCTGAAGCCAGCACTTGCACGGGGAGAACTGCAGTGCATCGGTGCCACTACCATGGAGGAATACAGGAAGTATATTGAGAAGGAAGGGGCACTTGAAAGAAGGTTCCAGCCAATAATGATTAATCCCCCCTCTGTTGAAGATACCATTGAGATTCTTGAGGGGCTCAAACATCGCTATGAAGAACACCACGGTGTTCAGTATACGAATGAAGGGATTGTTGCAGCAGCAACATTATCTGAACGGTATATTACCGATCGTTTTCTTCCGGATAAAGCAATTGATGTTATCGATGAGGCAGGAGCTCGTGTAAAACTCGCAAACTACCCATCGGCGCCTGACATCAGAAAACTTGAGAAAAAGATGGAAAGTCTTGAGCAGCAGAAAAGGGATGCGGTTAAGGAACAGAATTATGAAAAGGCAGCTCTCTTAAGGGATAAACAGGATAAGCATGAAGAAGAAATTCGGAAAGTCAGGGAGCAATGGGAAAAAGAGGTGAGCATTAAGGAAATCAAGGTTACTACTGATGATGTTCGTGAGATCATATCTATGTGGACGGGTATCCCGATTTTCAAGCTTGAGGAAAAAGAACAGATAAAGCTGTTGCGTATGGAAGATGATTTGCGGATGCGTGTTGTTGGACAGGATGAAGCACTTGGGGTCATTTCCAGAGCCATCCGGAGGGGAAGAACAGGCCTAAAAGATCCGCGTAGACCGATTGGCTCATTTATATTCCTGGGACCAACCGGTGTTGGAAAAACAGAGTTAGCAAAGGCGCTTGCTGAGTTTCTCTTTGACAGCGAAGATGCGCTTATCAGGGTGGATATGAGTGAATATATGGAGAAATTTGCTGTGTCACGCCTTATGGGTGCACCTCCCGGATATGTCGGGTATAATGAGGGTGGGCAGTTGACAGAGAAAGTGAGGAGACGTCCATATTCGGTTGTCCTGCTTGATGAAATAGAAAAAGCACACCCGGAAGTTTTCAATATTCTTCTGCAAATACTGGAAGATGGGATACTTACCGATGGTTTCGGAAGAAAGGTGAGTTTTAAAAATGCTGTTGTGATAATGACATCAAATATTGGTTCAAAAGAAATCAGACATGGAACGAGTCTTGGATTTCGTACATCAGATGAAGGTAAAGACTACGAAAGCATGAAATCACGATTGCTTGATGAAGTCAATCGGCGGTTTAACCCGGAGTTCCTGAATAGAGTTGATGAGATTGTTGTATTCCATTCACTGGGCAAGGAAGAGATGCTTTCTATTGTTGACATTCTGTTCTTGCAGCTGAGTGAACGATTACGGGAGAGAGGACTGAATATCGAACTAAATGATGAGGCAAGAACTAAGCTTGTGGAAGAAGGATTTGATCCCGTATTTGGAGCACGTCCGCTTCGTCGTGCAATTCAACGGATGCTTGAGGATCCACTGGCGGAGGAGATACTTACAGAGAAATACGAAAGGGGCGATACGATACAAATCAAGAGTAAAGGAAATAAGCTTGTTTTCGAAAAAATGGCTCAAGAGGATGTAAAAACAGAAAAGGCCTAAAGATTAACGAATACTGAAAGTGGAAAATATTTTCTCAATTACGTTTTTTGTGATATGGAGGGGGTGCAAGAGGATATGTTAAACATGGGTGTTATAGGAGTGGGATACCTCGGTCAGCATCATGCGAGAATTTACAGTGCACTCAAAAACGTCAACCTTGCTGGTGTTTGTGATATATCGGAAGAACAGGGGAGGAAGATTGCAAAACAGTATAATACCGAATACTATAGTGAGAGAAACAAGCTCCTCGAATATGTTGATGCTGTTAGCGTTGCTGTTCCTACGCCGTTGCACTATGATGTTGCCGTGGATGTACTGAATCATAAGAAACATTTGCTTCTTGAAAAGCCAATTGCTGAGAAATTGTCACAGGCAGAGGAGCTTATCCGGATTTCAAAAGATCAGAATGTTGTTTTCCAGATAGGGCACATTGAGCGGTTTAATCCTGCGGTTATTGCATCAATCCCTCTTATCAAAGCCCCTCTCTTTATTGAGTCACACAGGCTCTCTCCATTCAAAAATCGTGGAGTGGACGTTCCGGTTATCTATGATTTGATGGTTCATGATATTGATATCGTTCTTGCTTCAGTGAAAAGCGACATCAAAAGAATAGAAGCTGTTGGGGTTCCCGTCTTGAGCAAGGAATTTGACATTGCAAATGCCCGGGTTGAGTTTAAAAATGGTACCATTGCGAACTTTACCACATCAAGGGTATCAAAAGAAAAGATGCGCAAAATACGCTTCTTTCAGATTGATTCTTATGTATCCATTAACTATCTTGATCGTTCGGTTGAGTACTATAAGAGGGTTTTTAAGGATGGAAAACCATTTATTGAAAGAACAGAACTACAGGTTCCCGACGGTGAGCCTTTGAAGTTGGAGATCGAATCATTCCTCTCGAGCATAATGGATGGAACTTCCCCGAAGGTAACAGCAGAAGATGCAAAGGAAGCGCTCTCAGTTGCCAATGACATGGTGAAGAAAATAATGGAACGGCAGGCAGAGATTGATAAACTGATGCAGGAGAATTCAAAAACCTCAACCAATAAAGGCTCTTGAGGTCGCAATTTCCATTATTCTTCAAATATGAAAAGCGTTGAGCAAATGGGTCCAGAAGATTGACTGTTGGAAAGATACTTTACAAATACAGGAGTTTTACACCTCTTCCGCTTATCATTGCACTGCTCATATTTGCCCATCCAGGCATCATAACGATTATTGCAGGTTTTCTTATCTCCCTATTTGGTGAAATTCTTCGCCTTACAAGTGTAGCGTATACTGGATTGACCACTCGTTCAAAAAATGTTCAGTCGAATATTCTCGTTACGGACGGACCTTATGGTATAGTGAGAAATCCCATATATATGGGAAATTTCCTTCTCTCACTCGGCATTGTAATCTCGGCACACACATTTTTCCCATGGTTTATTGTCATATTTGTGGTTCTTTGTGCTGTTCAGTATTTTTTTATTATTAGATTTGAGGAAAAGTTCTTGCGGGAAACATTTAAGGAGGAATACGAAACATACACCAAATGTGTCCCTTCTTTTTTTCCGCGATTTGTCTCATACTCTGAGGGGAATTCCGTTGAGCCGAATTTCAGAAATGCCATAAGAAGCGAAAAAACCACCATTACAATCGTTTGTATTCTTTATGTAATCGTGATGGGTATTCACATCGCATACGAGGTCATCGGCTGAAACCACAGATCCGTCCTCACTTTTGCATACATCCTGTATCGTATATTTTCATCCGGTTGTTCCTTGTTTCGTCATTAAGTTATTGATCATTGGCTGGTTTTTTCTTGACAACCCGGACTTAATGGTATATAGTTCCGAAAAAATATTCTGAATAATAGATACGGTGACAAAATGGAAAATGAATATATTTTAGAAAGATTGGAAACGCTTAACGGAACTCTTATTGAGTTAAAGAATGCGGTAAAAAGGGCAGAGGAGAATACAGTCAGAAGATACGTTGATCGCGTAAAGTACATGGTAAATGGTCTTTCTATTGTTGTTACTGATATTGGGCACAAATTTATCGCAGAGAATGAGGGTAAAATTATCAATGGAGTTATTCTTGAAAGTCCACTGAATGTCCGGGACATTTTTGTAAAACTTGGAGAAGTGCAGATTATCCCCGGCAAGTCTGTACCTCATTTAAAACAACTCATTAAAATTGCCAGTTCTAATACTGTCAATCTGGATGATGTTACACGCGCCCTTCCCTCTGTTGAGGTGTTTATATTCTTCCTCAAAACATACCTCAAAGGTGTTGATTTATCTGATGAAGTAATGGAAGAGATTGAACTCTTTCAGAGAAAAGAAGTAGAAGACGAGAAAGCCCGCCCTCATTAGTAATAGTCGTTTTATTAATATGGTAATTGTAAGGGCAGACCAAAGTGTCTGCCCTTTTTCTATTTACTATTTTCTGTGGTGCTGGCGCGCCTGGCGCGATTCGAACGCGCAGCCTGCGGATTCGAAGTCCGACGCTCTATCCATTGAGCTACAGGCGCTTTCCGGTATATAGCACACATACACATCCAAATCAAGTGACAATGACTGTCCCGTCCGAAGGACCACTACCGCTG
>CBDUQV010000097.1:0-7192 GCA_965369615.1 uncultured bacterium
ATGTTGCGCTCTCCGGTTCTGTAAATACAGGTGCAGTGTTTGCTATCTCTGGCACAGGAACAGTTTCTGATCCTTTTGTAATCACTATTACAGCAACGCATCCAACGGAAAGAGATTCCGCAATTACTTCGATTAAAAATCTTATTACTCCTGATTCGTTTGATACCTATATCTTTCAGGTAATGACCGCGGGAATGGGGGGGACGCTCACGGCAATTCCAGTGCAGCCAGAAGTTTTCGTTCAGACATCTGATGGCTCCGGGATTGTTACCGTTGTTCCTAATGAAGTGACTGATGGTACCATCTGGGATTTGCAGTTCCAGTTGCAAACCGATTTTGGTATACTGCAGTGCATAACTTTAATGACACCGCAATTCTGGGAGTGGACGGGAAATACCCAGGATATTTCTTTGCTTGGCGATGGTTTTCAAAACGCGCACATTTCGGTTTCCCCAGACACAGTCATCAATGTGTACATAATTGCTATTGATAGTGCAATGATCGATCCATCACATAATGGAATTATAGAGATAAGAAACTTCACCACTCCTGGTTCGTTTGGTTTTTATACCTTTGAAATTCAAACTGCCGGTCCAGGGGGGAATCTGCAACCGATTGCGCATACCCCTGAGGTCCTTGTCCGAAGGAATGATGGGACCATTCCTATTATTGCAGTTGATAGAAATGACAGTACTGGTGTTCCTCATTTACTTGGCAAACATGTCAGGATTGGAGGTGTTGTTACTGTAGCGGATGAATTTGGAGGTCAATCGCATATCCAGGATGCAACCGGTGGTGTTTGCGTTTACGGGATCGACGGGAACTTCGCCCCCGGCGACACGGTAACGGTTTCCGGAACGGTGTACCAGTACTATGGACTCACCGAACTTTCACCTTCAACATTTGAGCTCTTTCACGGACGTGGTGGTAATCCTGCTCCCGGGACAGTAACCTGCTATGATATTACGACCGACGGTATTGGAGGAATTGAAAAGTATGAAGGAGAATTAGTGATAATACGGAACGTCACAACGGGAGCATCGGTATTTCCTTCTGAGGGTAATATGACCGTCACCGATAGCACCGGCAGTTGTGAGGTTCGCATCAAGGAGGAAACGGATCTTCCGGGTATCCAAACACCTGACTCAGCTTTTGACATCATTGGCGTGGTGAGCCAGTACAAGTACAGCTCTCCCTATATCGGTGGTTATCAGTTAATGCCCAGGAGCTTGCGGGATATCATAAAACGGGGAGATGGTTCAGGAAATACAGTTGTGAATCCCCCATATGTAAACGCTCAGGATACATCTTTCCTTGAGTTCAGTATTACTGCAGGACTTGATACAATCCAGAAAGTTTCCATTATGATTCCCCTTGAATGGTACTGGACCGGAAATAAGATGGACATAGTACTCAGCGCTGATGGTCTTGCTGCCGCCTCTGTTGATACCGTAATGGGTGACGGCATTACGAAAGCATTTGAGATTGTGATCGATGATGCAGTCATTTTTTCAGGTGCAGCGGGAGTTGTAACCATTCGTAACCTTTCCTCAAATGGTATTACCGGCGCCTGGGCATTTCCTGTTAAGACTGCGTGTCATGGAGGATTCGTAAAGGAAATATACATACTTCCCTCTGTCTTTTCCGTTCACAAGATTGCTGATGTTCAGGAACCAGGCAGTGATGGATACAGCTCATCTATGGAAGGTGATTCAGTTTATGTGGCAGGAGCGGTAACCGGTCCATCATCTGTTTTCAGTTTCGGCAGTTTCAATAGTTTCTATATACAGGATGCGACAGGCGGAATTAATATTTATTCTGGAGAAGGGAGAGGATTTTACCTTGGCGAGATGACGATAATCCATGGCATAATAACCGAATACAACGGATTGACCGAGGTGAGCACCTATCCTGAAAAGATTTATTTGCTCGATGAAATATTGAGTATTGCTCCCTCTCTGCTTTCTCTCAATCAGGGTATTCATGAAGTACTTGAGGGAAGACTCGTGAGAATTGAGAATGGTATTGTCGCCACAAAACCTTCTGTTGCTGGAGCTGGAAGAAATTTCCAGATTCATAACGGCAGGACGATTATTGATATACGGGTAAATGATGAGACAGGTATTGACCTGTCAGATATAGCAGAAGGAAAGCGTGTAAACGTTACGGGAATTGCCGGTCAGTATGACTCGGAGGCTCCCTACAGTTCAGGTTATCAATTGCTTCCGAGATTTAGCGCGGATATTGAAATCAGTGGTGAAGGTGGGGAAGCGGGAAATTTCAGCCTGTTCATTTATCCAAATCCCTTCTCACATGATCTTGGGGAAATCGCCACGATTGAGGTGAATTCACCTGATCCTGACAATGACAGACTTTCGCTATCGATATATGATTTGAAAGGAAGACTCGTGAAAAGGATTTTCAGCAATTTACCGGGAGGTTCTTCAACGCATTTCTGGTATGGAAGAGACAGGAGTTTGAGAAGTGTTCCTGCTGGTATCTACATTGCTCATCTTGAACGGAAGAAATCTGATGGAGGTGTTGAAGCTCTTAACAAATCTATCATTGTGGGCACACCATAAGCATAAACGATATACGGACGGGGATGACGAAAATTAATTTTTTGAAGTAAGAAAGATGAAGCATTTACAGTCGAACAATTTTATTGATATACAAGAAAGGAGTAATTATGAAGAGGTTATTATCTGTACTGTTTATGCTCATGTTATTCATTCCATTGCATTCTGCGTTTGAGGATTTCAAGACAGGCACAAGGCCTGCGGCACTGGGAGGGGCATTTACTGCACTCTCTAATGACCATAATGGAATGTACTGGAATCCTGCAGGTCTTTCGAATCTTGGGACTGCAGAGCTATTTTCGACCTATGAGCGATTGTTTGGGTTTGTTCACCATTTCACGTTCGCATCCTGTTTTCCCTCTCGCTATGGGAGTTTTGGTGTTTCCGTCAGGGAAACATCGGTAAAAGGAGATTTCACTGATGCTGCTGGATTCATCATCGAAGAAAATACGACACTCGAAGCGGAAAGAGCTCTTCTCGTTTCTCACGGGTTTCACCTGATAAAGGAAGTTTCCTTCGGTTATAATCTTGTTGCGTACCAGCTTCAGAATGTACGGTTTGGAGATGATCTTGCTTTTGGAATAGATGTTGGTATGCTCATGGAGGTTTATAAACGGTGGAAACTCGGTTTTATGTTTAGAAATCTCAACAGCCCGACAATGGGGGAGACATTCAAACATCCATTACCTGAAGAGATTTCACTTGGCATTGCCTATGTCCCGTTCGAGAGTATTGTAACGCTTCTCGATTTCGAGAAACAATTTGGTTATGAGATCAATGTAAAGATGGGAACAGAAATTATTATAATCAAGGACCTGCTTATCATTCGCGGTGGCGTGGAAACGCAACCTGTTGATGTTTCCTTTGGTTTTGGAACTGGTTTCAGGCATGTGCGACTGAACTATGCATTCAGGACACATGAAGTAATGCCAATCACACATCTGATGGAGCTGGGATGGAAGTTCTAAGAAGGTGCTTTCGCATCGTTACTGTTTCCCTTATCTTCATGCTTGCAGTGTGCATTTGTGCAGCGCAAGAACGGGACAGAATCAATATTAATTCAGCGTCCAGGAACGAGATAAGAAGTTTACCGATTGATAGTGAAGTTGCAGATTCCCTTCATGGATTCAGAGTAAGAAAAGGCTATCTTAAGAGCATCTACGAACTCCTTCTTGTTCCCGGGATTGACAGCGAGACATTTGAAAGAATAAAACCACTTATTACATTGGAGAAGTTAGAGGAAAGACGAGAGGTATCCAAGTACATTTTGTATCTTCAGGAACGTTTTGCTGCGGAGGAGAGCCCACGGGAAGGGGCGATTGATGAGTGGGAAGATTTGCTCGTTTCACCCTTGAACATAAACAGGGCAAGCGTGGATGATATTCTCCTCCTTGACAGGGTAACACTGATAGATGCGGTAAGTACTATTAAACATAGAAGGTTTCTTGGAAATCTTCGTTATGTGAATGCATTGCAGAGCGCGAAGTATCTGACATCGTATGGTTTTCGAAACATGAGAAACTATATCGTCACAACGGAACCAAAGACTCGTGGGGTTCCTCTGAGCATGCATTACAGAATGAGATATGATCATGAGGATTTGTGGGCCGGGAGCGAGAGCTCATACTCAGACAGGGTGTATGCACTTGATGCTCACATCGAAGACCTCAAAATGGATACAACAGCTAACCTGTGTAGCACACTGCAAGATGCAGGTTGGAGCCTGGACGAGATAGATGGATTGAGAAGTAAACTACTCAAGGAAAGGGATGCGCTCCTTTCCGCCCGGATAAAAGGCGCGGTCTCTCATCGAATGCGAATGAGATGGGGAAAGCAGGTGAACTTTGGTGGACGAATTGTCTCTCTGCCGGGTGATGATCAGGAACTCCGCAAGTACTATGCAATGGTGATGAACAAGGGCCCCTTAAAGAAGCTCATCATCGGTAACTACAGGGTTACCATTGGTCAGGGGCTCCTTCTTGATAATACCGATGAAGAAAGGGCTCGACTGACGAGGAGGATTGAAGGACTGTTTGGAGATCTGACAGATACAGAAGAGTTTAAATTCTCAGGCGTTGCAGTTGAAGGTAACGCTTTTATGTTCCACCCTCTCCTATTTTACTCAAAAGATAGAAAGGACGCTATCCTGAACAGGGATGGAACGGTTAATTCCTATTTTTCTTCCATTCCTCGCACATCCACCTTTAGCGATGTTTTCAGTCAGGAGGACTATGGCGGCGCGCTAAAAGTGGACCTTTCAGATATACTCTTTATGCCACTGGGAACGTGCATCTCCTTCAATGGTTATGAAACATTCATGAGCAAACCATTGAGGGCAGATACCGGGGAAATTGATATTCCCTTTGACAAGGACAGGCTTAATGACCTCAACTACCTCTTAATGCCGGAAGGTGATATAAGGAGATATCTCGGGACGAGTTTCAGAACCGTTTACAGGAATGTTAGTTTTGAAGGTGAATATGTCAGACAGCAAGACTACGGATATGGATATGTTCTGAAGTCCCTTGTGCAGTTTAATACGTTTTATATTATTTACATGAAACGATATTATGGCATTGATTTCTTCAATCCGTATTCACGGGCATTTTCGGAGCAATCCAGATTCGATGATACGGTTATTGAAAAGGAGTATCGCCTGCTCGATCCTCTCTATTCTGATTTGCAGGACCTTCCCATCCCGAAGGCAGAGGATGGGCATTATTTTGAGATGCGGTATCAAATAACAAGAAATCTCACTCTTACGAGAGCGTATGTTGATATCTGGAGGAATTGTGCACACAATGTACGCAATGTGAGGATTCAAGGAGAACTTGAATATAGACCAATTTTCCCCCTACGGTTCAGGATAAAACAGAAGTGGCAGGTAAAGCGACTGCCGAAAGTAATACAGGCAACAACATCGAGAACTCAGGAAACAACATTGAGAGTGTTTGCAGTCGTTGCTGGTGACTACCTGAGTCTTAAAGCCCGGCACGGAAGGGTACAGTTAACACCAAATGAGAAGTACAATAGCAATGTTTTAATGGAAGGAAATTATCTCGATGCAAGCTGGGAGCATCATTTTAGTGATTTCTTCAGTGTTGTTGGAGGAGTTGCTATATGGGATGCGCAATCAATGAGTCAGTGGATCTTTGAAGATACGGGCATTGATTTCTTGTATGGAGAGGGAAAGAAATATTATGTAACGGTAAAAGACAGGCTTTCAGAGCATATTTCATTACGTTTCAAAATACGAAGCAAATCAACCGAATACCCTCATACGGGTATGTATGGTTCAGGCAATGAGTATCATTACGCGGATGGGGAAGTAGTCCCTATCAGGGATTTCAGCGATGTGAGAAACGAAATGAGCTATAATCTTCAGATAGATGTGAGGTGGTAATGAATAGAGTATGTGCGTTAAGTATTTCATTGATGCTCCTTTGTTGTTCCTTTCTTTCGGGGTTCTTATTGCCCGAATCTTCAGCATTGGGTGAAATCATGGGCGCAGTGTCTGCACGTTACACTGCTCTTGGAGGTGCAGCGGTAATGGGAGAGGGTTGGATAAATCCTGCGCTTGCAACACAAACTCGAGGTCTTGTCGTTTTCATCGGGGGTGGATTTATTAAATCCGGGGAGAAGAGAAAGAAAACCGTCTTTGATTTATTTAACAATAGAATTGGAGATATAACCGTTGCGGATAACAGTTTTGTTTTCTTGGAGCCTTCGCTTGTCTCGGTTTCCTATACAACATCCTACAACGCTGGAATTGGTGTTGCTATCTTACCGGTGCTTTCCTATGACTACCGGTATTCCAGAGAGGTCAGGGACAATTTCTATATTTTAAATGAAACAATTGCAGAGGAAGGAAGCGGAAAAACATATCTTGGTAATGCAGCGATTGCATACGAGTTGATCGAAGAGAGATGCTCCGTTGGATTTGCTTTTAATTTTTACAGCGGAACGAGGGAGTACACATTTAACCACGACTATGTCGATCCTTCTCGGTCAGATGAAAACGAGGAATTCTCGAGAACACTTGCGGGTAATGGTTTTAGCTTTGGTTTGCATGCACGCCCAATTACGAGAATCCAGCTCGGGGGATTTGTATCCACGAAAGCAGCGCTTGGAGACATTGCTGAGGATTACATACCATTGCGCGTGGGCAGTGGTATGATCATAATCCCACCGAATGTTTTCCCAGCATTGTTTATTGTTGATGCTGTTTACGAGCGATGGAATGAGATTGATGACAATTATGATGACGTTATAAAATTGCATCTTGGTGTTGAGCATTCATTCTCCCCAACTTTGGATGCTCGTTTTGGATTTGGATATGAAACTTCATATCTTTCAAAGGATATGCCGAGGGTTTTCTTCACCTTTGGTTTCGGTTTTCAAAAGGGGAATTTTGGATTTGATACGGGTGTTACAATTTGCAGTTTTGATTTTGGGCAAAG
This sequence comes from uncultured bacterium, assembly GCA_965369615.1. GTDB lineage: Bacteria > Hydrothermota > E44-bin80 > E44-bin80 > E44-bin80 > SOKD01. Next base: position 7,040 of record CBDUQV010000097.1, read on the forward strand.
CGATCTTGCGATCCGGGATTTAGATGGAGTAACAAGAGTGGAAGAGACTTTGGTCAAAGTACTATTTAGTGTAAGCTACAAAAGGTGAAAAGAACATTAGAGTAGGTGAATACTGTACAGATTAAGCAATGGTGGAAAATAATAAGAAGGAAT
>CBDUQV010000098.1:0-7048 GCA_965369615.1 uncultured bacterium
TAGCCACAAAATCAACAGCACCCAGTTTCAATGCCTCAATCGTTTCCCGGGCACCCTCTTTCGTGTACGCACTGAGCATGACAACAGGAACGGGATGAACATTCATAATGTTTTTTAAGAACTCAGTGCCATCCATTACCGGCATCTCCATATCAAGCGTAACAACATCGGGATCAAATGAAATAACCTTCTCTATGCCTTCCTTTCCATTCCGTGCTGAATCAACCACCCGCAATCTTGAGTCACTATTAAGCATTTCTGTTATTACATGTATCATAAGTACCGAATCCTCAACAACCAGCACCCGAATTGGCTCGCTCAAATTTCCTTCACCCCTACTCTGTATGATCTGATCGTAACCATTCCATTAGAAAGATCAAAATCAACCGACCTTCCCCAATTTCCACCAATGTCCATGGATAAAACCTGTATCTCTCGCTCTTTTAACACCTTGATCGCTGCATCAATATTTTTTTGCCCGATCGCATTCTTCGTAAGCGAGGGAAACATATTCGCGCCCCCTGCAATTTTTGCCACAAGCCGCTCTTTCCTCGCACCCAGTTCTTCAACTTTCTCAATAAGCATACTGATCCCTGTATCTGAGAATTTCGCTTGATTATCATTCTCTTTTGCAGTAGAGGCAAGGGGCAGGAGAAAATGATTCATCCCCCCCACCTTTGCCACAGGATCATACACCATAACAGCCACGCACGATCCAAGTCCATACGTTGTCAGCATAGCAGGACTCTCACCAACAACTACATCTGCAATTTTAACCTTTATTCTGTAAGAATCTGACACTTTCTGTATATCCTTTCTCTTGGATCAAGAACCGTAAACATTTTTTTCACTTCTCCAAAGAGCATCTCCACCTTTCCGAGAACCAAAAAACCATTCTCACATAATCTCGGATATATATGCAAAAGCACTTTTTCCTGAAACATCCTCTCCATGTAGATGAGCACATTCCGGAAAAGGACAAGATCAAGGTCATTGAGTTCTTCATCATCTTCTTCTAAATCAAGTCTTTTAAAATGCACCCTCTCCTTAATGCTATGCCGCACGCAAAGCCTCTCGTTTCTTTCAAAGTATTCGTCAATATACTGTTCGGGCATTTCATTAAAAACCTCATCCCTGTAACAACCAATGCAAGCCTTCTCCAGGCTATCAATGTCAATATCTGTCCCAATAACAGTAAAGGGAACTGACAATTTCTTTTCTTTGAGGAATGTATCAATAAGCATGGCAATCGTATATGTTTCTTCCCCGGTCGCACACCCTGCGCACCATATTTTTACAACGCTGCCGCTGTTTTTATACGTATCAAATATTTTTGGAAGAACTGCATTCTCTATTTTCTTAAAGGTTTCATAATTCCTGAAAAATTTTGAAACATTAATAGTAAGCGTTTTGTGCAGGAGGCGTTGCTCTTCCCCATCATTTTCAAGCAGATGTGCATATTCAAGGTAAGAATCCTTCTTTGTATATCTCATTCTTACTGCAATCCTGCGTTTTAGAGGCTTTTGTTTATACCGTTCCGGAAAAAAATTGATTGTCCTGCTAATGGTCTTTTTCAAGATTTCAAAATCCTTGTCTATTTCCATTTGCTCTGTTTTTCCTTACGTTTTTCCTGCTTTTGACTTATCAACCTGCCATTTCGATATTTCTTCTTGCAATGCTGTTTCCAGGATCAAATTCAAGGGTTTTTCCCCACTGTTTAAGAGCCTGCTCCTTTTGACCAAGCTTATAATAAATATTCCCCAATTTAAGAAACATATCTGCATTGCCCAGTCCAACATCGGAAATTATCTCAAATATTTTTTGCGCTGATGGATACAGTCCCTGTTTATAGTACAAACCTCCCAATTTAATCTTTGATTCTATGTAATTTGGTGCAAGCTCAAGCGCTTTTTTGTAGTTCTCTTCTGCCTTTTCTGATTTCATGAGATTTTCATAAATGACACCAAGGTTAAAATAGAGCATGGGAATAGTGGGGTCTTTTTCAACGATGAACTCGAATTCCTGAATTGCATCTGTAAGTTTCCCCGCAACTATGTCTATCATTGCCAGATAGAAGTGCGGCAGCAAGAGGTTTTTATCAATCCCGAGAGCCCTCTCAAAGTATTCCTTTGCGGAAGCAAAATCTCCCCGCTTGAAAAGAATAATGGCTTTGTTTAAAACGGGAATTCCGGAAATTTCCAGTCCTGCTGACTTCTCGAAGTATTCCATTGCTTCATCCAAGCGGTTCTTTACTTCAAGTATATATCCCAGATTGTTCTGATACAAAGAATTATCAGGGTACTCTTTCAGAAGCTTCCTGAGGAGCTCTTCAGCCTCCCTGTAGTTCTTTGTCTTCGTAAGGATAACCGACAGGTAGAACCTGGCATCCCTATTTTTTGGATTCAGTTTAACCACGTGCTTGAATTCCCTTTCCGCTTCATCATATAATTGTGTCTTTAAAAATGCAATGCCAAGATTAAGATGTTCGTTAATCTTTTCAGGTATTCCCTGAGGTGCAATTCTTTCAATGACTGAACAGTATCCTTTATTCACAAAAGAGGAGACAATTCCTTTCGTATCAAAGGTATCAAAGGGAGAAAACTCAATAATTATCTCTAATGTTTTTTCCCCATCTATCAAAGAGTAAACTCTTTTCTCATTTTTGCTGAACTGCGCTATTTCCTCATCTGACGCGACTGGTTTCACAATGGACGATTCCCTGAGGATATCAAGTGATACGCCAGAAAGTTCATCAGCTTGCTTTGCCGTTTCCAGCAGAAGACTCGCTGGATTAACGGCAACAAGCTCTTCGTCAATATCAGTAAATCGAGGTTCAAAACTGAAGTATCCATTTTCCCATGTCATCATTGTCATTATTGTTTCCTGAATCTGTTGCTTCAAGTATATAACCAGGGATTCCTCTCTCACAAATTTCTCTTTCAGGAGAATTTTCCCTATCTTTTCTCCCGTTTTCTTCTGCAACTCGAGCGCTTCCCCAAGTTGTTCTTCACTCATCTCTCCGGAGGCAACAAGTAATTCTCCAATCCTGTTTTTTCGAGTAATAAGATAACTGTCGACTATATTGCCTTTAAAGAATGAAATCGATCCAAAATGCTCTTTCTCGGTTACCGTAAGAATACCGGTCTTCTGTCCCATCGAAAGAAGCTGAATAACATCCGGGAGACCTGCTTCTCTTAATGATCCTTTTATTGCCATAGCAATCTCAGCATTTTATTCACCAAATCAGAAAGCATGGTCCTCAAAAATCCTTTCTTTGAGGAATGGCCATTTCTGGTCAAGTTCAGTAAGTAAAATCTTTTCCGCTCCCTGGCTCGATGATTCGTCTTCTGGTTTCTCCGATGTTTCTTCCGCTTTCTCTACTTTCTCTTCTTCGGGTTCTTCTGCTTGATGCGTTACATCAACGAATTTCGAAATAGTATCAATTGAAAATTCTAAATTCTCATTGACGACATTCTTAACAATATCTTCCAGATGGTTCTTTATATCTGTAAAATTACCATACAGATATCTGCTCAGGAATTCCTTCAACTCATCTGAAACAGAGATTGTCTTGTTGACGAAAAAATTATTGACGATCACCAATCGATCCTTTTGGGTAATGGCTTTAATGGGTACAGTAGTTCCCGCTGAAATAAGGTGCTTATGTTTTACGCTGATGATTAACTTCTGGGGCGCAATCCTGGATGTAATTATCAGTTGTTTCTCCTTTGTGCAGAAAGTATCCAGAATTGTTCCGAAGAACTCACGGACCGCCGTATCGCTGATAAAGGTGTCAATATCATCCAGGAACAGAGTATCGATTCCTTTCAAATTTTCCAGATATGCGTTTCTCGATTCCTCATCGTGTCGATTTTTTAACTCAACTGCCAGGAATGCTGACGGTATATAGGCAATAAGCATGTCCGGATGAGTTACTTGCATCTTTTTCGCAAACGCAACGATAAGATGCGTCTTCCCGCATCCCTCGCCTCCGTGCAGGTGCACCGGGAACGCGGTCGTATCCTTGTTAAGCATTACATTTTTCAACACACCAAATGCTTCCCTGTTGGAGGGCAGGATTACAAAACTTTTGCTCGCTAATCTCTTATCAAGGAACCGGTTGAAGTCTGCCTTCTGACTTTTTCGATCCTCTATCCGTTTTAAATTCCTTGCAATTTCAAAAATTGCATCGGGATCAAAGAGCTGTTTCTCAAGAAATTCCCTTTCTTTCCGAGAAACTGATTTCTCCAGTCCACCGTATATTTTCTGAAGCTCAATAAGCCGCTGCACATCCGATGTAAACGATACAAATACCTGTATTATTTTCTCAATAGGTTTATCGATCACCTCTTCCAGCCTTTTAACATGAAAACCTTTCATCTTCCAAATATACAATTTCTGCATATATTCTTCTCTCAGTGCCCTCGAGTCCTTTTCATCCGCAGCATTATTATCTGAGCCTTCTCTCAGCTCTTTCACAAAGTCAAAAAACTCTGAATTTTCAGGAATCGCTTCAGCTGATACTCTTTCCTCCGCCACTATTTCTTCCAGTGCAATACTATCCTTGACATTTTCAACAGTAATTTCTTCCGTTACTTCTCTGAGGAGATCAATCCTTTTCAGAACAGAACTTATTTCCCGAATATCACCGAAGGGAAAACCGGAAAGAAAATTGATAACGTCATTATTCAACGTGAAGTCGCGGTTGCTGCACATCATCTTGAATATCCGGGCAACAAGTTCCGGGTCGGGTCTCAGGATTGGAACCGTAAGTCCCTCCTTAATGATCGTAATGAGTTTATCACTCAAATTGAGCTCTTCGGGTGGATACAGGGAAGTAATAAAAACCTGTTTCTTTTGTTCGATAAATGATGTGATTGTATGTGCAATATCGCCACCCTTTTTAAGTTCATCGGGCAAAAGATGAAAATTCTCAAGAATAAGTACCGTTCCATCCATCTCCGGAATAAATTTTGCATCAGTACAATCAAAATACTCAACCTGTTCCTCTGTCAGTTCCTCCCTTACAGCATACATGAGATGCGTTTTTCCCAGTCCCTTTTTCGCAAAGATGAAGAGCGGATTAATTTCCCCGCCGAGGTCTTTGAGCACACGTCTTATAGAAAGATATGCCAGCTGGTTCGTTCTTCCTACTGCAAAGTTTTTAATAGTGTGCCGTTTTTTCATTATTTTTGGAATTTCCTCCTGATACTTGAAAGCACTTCCTTTCCAACCATCCTGAATGTGTCAATAACACCATCTCCTTTGAGGGCAGATGCAGCAATATCAGGCACCTGAAGGTAATTGAGTTCCTTTCTGAGTGTATCTACTTCTATAACATCTTCAATATCTCTCTTATTGTATTGCATTATAAGAGGTATCTCTCTGATGTCGTAACCGTTTGCATCAAGATTATCACCAAGGTTCTTAAGGCTGATGATATTGTCCTCATTTCGGCACCTCTGAGAGTCAGCTACAAACACAACACCATCTGCACCTTGCAACACCAGTTTCCTGGTCGAATTGTAGTATACCTGCCCCGGAACCGTGTACAATTGAAAACTTGTCTGAAAACCGTAAATGAGCCCTACATTCACGGGAAAAAAATCAAAGAAAAGTGTTCTGTCCCGACCTGTTGCCAATGAGATCATTTCTTCTTTTCTGTCCTTTGATACCCTGCTGTAAAGATACTGCATGTTTGTCGTTTTGCCTGATCTTCCAGGACCATAATAAACAATCTTGCACACAATTGCTTTTGTTGCATATTTGATTAAAGCCATCGCTCTTAGAGCATCTCATCCACGAGACCAGTGTGAATATTTCCATCGATGAAGTTTTTGTTCTCGAGGAGTTTTAGATGAAATGGGATCGTTGTTTTTATCCCCTCAATCACGAATTCATTAAGCGCGCGCCGCAGTCGGGTAATCGCTTCGTTCCTATCGGTCCCGTGGGTAATTAATTTAGCAATAAGGGAATCATAGTATTGTGAAACAGTGTAGCCTGAATAGAGATGCGTGTCTACTCTTACACCGGGTCCGCCGGGAATATGAAAGCCATCAACCTTACCAACCGAAGGCATGAAGTTCTTTTCAGGATCCTCTGCATTTATTCGCGCTTCCATAGCCACTCCTTTCAGTTTGATGTCCCCTTGTTTAAAAGCAAGTTTCGCACCCGCTGCCATCTTGATCTGCTCCTTAACGAGGTCCACATCCGTAACAAATTCAGTTACCGGATGCTCTACTTGAATTCTCGTATTCATTTCCATAAAATAGAAATGATTCTGCTGGTCTAGTATGAACTCAACGGTTCCGACGCTTCTGTATCCTATCTTCTTCATACCTCTGACAGCAAGCCTACCCATTTTGGCGCGCCGAGCTTCATCAATGGCAGTTGATGGACTCTCCTCCAGTAACTTCTGATGCCTTCGCTGAATCGAACATTCCCTTTCTCCAAGATGAATCGCATTCCCATAATTATCCGATAGAATCTGAAACTCGATGTGACGGGGTTTTTGTATGTATTTCTCAATATACAGGCTCCCATCACCAAAGGAACTCTCAGCTTCAGTTTTCGCAATCCTGAAAGCATCCTTAAATGCTTTTCCCTCGGTGACAATTCGCATACCTTTCCCCCCCCCACCATAGGCTGCTTTTATTATGACAGGATACCCAATATCTTCAGCGATTTCCAATCCGGAGCCTATCTTGTGAACCGTGTCTTTGCTTCCAGGAATAACCGGAATTCCTGCCTCCTCCATCTCCGATTTCGCATACACCTTATCGCCCATTCTCCTTATTATTTCATAAGGTGGTCCAATAAAAGTAATGCCATTTGACTCGCACATTTCGGCAAATTGAGCATTTTCGGCGAGAAACCCGTAGCCGGGATGTATTGCCTCGCAGTTTGTAACAAGGCATGCGCTGATTATCTCTTTTGAGCTGAGGTAACTTCTTTGGCTTTGAGGGGGCCCTATACAGACGGATTGATCCGAGAAACGAACATGGAGGGAATCCTCGTCAATCTCTGAATGAATTGAAACAGTCTCAAT
>CBDUQV010000099.1:0-7016 GCA_965369615.1 uncultured bacterium
CGCTTGTAACCAAACGCACTGAGTGCTGTAAACTAACACTTCGTTGTAAACAAACCCCGTATAGTCACCACGGTAGAAATACATTCTGCGTGATAGACGGGGCAGGCGCGCTTTGCGCTGTAATAACGGCAATGGCGCAATGCTCTAAAAACAAAAATCACAGAGCCTTGTTTAGACGCTGATTACACAGATAAACACAGATTGCTTTATTAGAGATTGAAATGCTATCGCATTTCCTTGGTGCAGTGCACCAATTATTTTCATTCATTCTTATGAATATGATTGCTCACATCAAAGAATTCATTTCAGAATCTCTAAGGGAATTATAATTCGGGACACTCCGTAAAGGAACTTCGTCCAACCACGTTATGATGCTGCGCATCTTACAAGCCAAGCGGGGCAGGCAACCGCCCATTTTTTGAATCTCAACTGCTCTTGACATTTGTTGATTAGAATCCCTTAAAAACGAAATCCTACCATACTACGATTTTTCCGCATTCCTGCTTATATTCACTTTCGAATTTGTACAGGTAGATCCCGGAATTGATCCTGATGCCATTCGAATCCTTGAGATTCCACGATACTGATTGCTTATTTCCTGAAGATACACCTTTTATTGTCCTTATTAGGCGACCTGAGATATCGTAAAAAGCAAACGTATAGTGCGTTCTCCGGGGAAGCGTGAATGGAAACATTGTCCCATTAGTGCATGGATTAGGTATCGGATTGACCGTCTGATGTATACCTGTGTTATTAACTTCTTTTTCAATACCCGTAAGCTCCAGGAGCTTCGTTAGACTTCCCTGCCAGATTTCTTTTGTGGTATCGGGTTGCATGTAATCGTCCTGAATCCATGTCACAATCTCGCACTTTTCTTCATCCCAGGTGGGATCAATGGTAAATGATCTGTTGAGCGTTATGGAATCCCCTGGAGGGATTATTACTACTTCACCATTGTGGTCCGGGAGATAATCCCGCGCAACGTGGTTATGCCACAAATCACCGTTGGATGCAACGAAGTATAAACTGTCTTCTGTAATGACAAAGAGTATCCGTCCCGTGATGGTTGATGTAGAATCATTGCGGAATTGAACATAGATCGTGCCCGTTCCATCTGTTGGTGTGTAATCTCCCCATATTGAAATTGACACAGGTGCAGGATGGCTCATACGGTTGGTGATCTTTGTCTCCCATTGTGAATACTGATATGCACCGTGTTTATCACCATCAATCCAGAGCCACGGATAGGCATAATACCAATCCCCATTGTACCAGTAAGGTGGTGGATAGTAGTACCGTCTCTGGTCTGCTTCATAACAGTAGAGTGGATAGCCTGAGGATGTATGCATTTCTATTGCAGCTACTCTCCCTGGATAATCAATTGCAATCTGTGCCAGTGTACCGCTGGCTTGATTACATGAACCTCACCACTCTGCATACATTTCCTCACAAACTACAACCCTCTCCGCAGAAAATGATATTGTAGCAAAAAGAAGACCGATGAGAATACCTACAATGAGAATTTTGTAAGATTTCATAGTTCCTCCATTATTTTTCATTTTCTTTCATACTATTTTTCGCAATACCTTTAAAAGATACCATGACATAGACAGAAATACAAGATTTTTCTTCGTTAATTTCTTGATTTTCCCAGGAGCCCAAAGTGGGCGTACAAGGCTAAGAAATAAAACTCTCCGGGAGCATATGGGATTTAGGATGTAAGATGTAGGATACTGCATGTGACAAGTATCAAGTTGCAAGTAACAATTGAAAAGGAAAACACAACTGCGGGATCAGGCGATACTGCTGCAAAGAGTAAAGAGATCAGCGAAACGGAGTCTCGGAGGAACAAATGCGCTACGCGCTGTGATTAAACGCTTCGCTGCAATAAAACGCTGCGCTGTAATTAAACGTGCTACGCACTGTAGTAAAATGCTGCGCTGTAAACCAACGCACTGCGTGCTGTGAAATGAATGTGCCAAGGTTTCGGCGGATACATCTTCACATTTCTCATTAGCTGAAAGAAAGCAAAAAACTTGACATTCAGTTTTAACTTATATATAATACCACCAGATTGAAGAATTAGCAATACTCCATTACATAAAAAGGCAGGTGATTTGATGAATAGATGGTGTTGTGGTATATTCTGCATATTTCTCTGTTCCTTGGTTGTGACAACGGCATATGGCTATGAGCTTATGCATCGAAGTTCTGATGAAATAGAAGATTCCTTTCTCGGTATTCAGAGTAATCTCAATTTCTCAGGTCGAGTACCCAATGATAATGATTATGCGATAATGGATAGTATGGCAAGCACTGGTGTGAAGTGGGTTCGTTACTGGCTTAACTGGTACCAGGTAGAAATTGATTCAGGTGTATATGACTTCACGGCTGCCGATTCGGTCATCAATGGCTACTCATCACGGGGGATGCATGTCTATCTCACGTTATTCTCAGGCAATCAATGGTATGATGGTCCTGATTCAACAATATACGACAGTGTTCCGCATCCAGAATATGGCTTATCACCTACTCAGGGATCGGCATCGATGCAAGGCTGGATGAATTTCGTTGACATTGCGGTCGTGCGCTACAGCGACAGAGTAAAATACTGGGATATATGGAATGAACCCAACATCGATTACTGGCAACCTGTACCTAATGCGCAGGATTATGCCTACCTATTGAAGCAAACATCACAGAAGATAAAGTCGATCGATCCAGCGGCAAAGGTAATTGGTCTCGGAACCTCCGCGATTGATTTTGGCTACATATCTGACGTTTTGCAGGAAGATGTCATTGATGATATTGACTTTCTCGGTTTTCACCCTTACCGATACTTTCCTGAAGACGATCAGGATAACATGGGACTCCCTTATCCGCCAACACCGTACACAAATTATGAAGAGGAGTTACAGGGATTAATCGATACCCTTGCAAAATATGACACATTGGGGAGAGTACAACTCTGGGATGAGGAAGCCGGGTATCCATCGCAGCCTGAAATTTTCATCTGGACACCCGATACCATCTACACATCAGAAGCGACTCAGGCAAAATACCTGCTGCGTCGGTATATCCTGAACCTTGCTTTCAATGTAGCCGTAACGACCTGGTTTTATGATTGGGACCAGGTTAGTTCCTATCCAAGTATTTTGGGCCCAACCTGGTATCAACACTATTACAATATGAATCTCTATGAGAAGGAAGTTCCTTTTCCATTCAGCTTCCTTGGTATTACGTACTCATCACCTACTGACACCTTACTTATTGAGGCAGAGACCTACGATAGTCTCTATGCTCCGCTCAAGGATGGAGGAGCTTACCTCTACACGAATGATGGTGATGGTGATCTTCAGGGTCATGCTATATATTTCTTCACTGTTCCTGACTCGGCGCTTTACACGGTATGGTTGCGGATGCGTAATCCTGATGGAACGGCTTGTTTTCTGGTTTCTGTTGATGACACCATACCGCATTGGGTTACCAATGCACTTGGTACCGGCACTGGTTCCCAGTTTATCTGGTCGTTGCCAGTGGATAACAAGCTCATTCGCTGGCATTATCTGTTTAGGGGGCGGCATTTTTTCAATTTGAATTCGGGTGTACATCGGCTGATGGTGCGAACAGGCCTTGATGGTGGTAGTCTGGATAAAATTGTCATTAAACGCGAAGGTCCAGAGCTTACAGTGAAACCTGCCTACAATGCGCTTCAGAATTTAGCAGCGGTTTTTGATAACCGTGTTGTGGCTGATGCATCTTTTCAGAGAAGTTTTGAAAATATTGATGTCCCCATTGCCGATTGGAACGAGCTTCGGGAGTTTGCGTTTCGGGATACTACAAGCAACAGATCGCTGGTAGCATACTGGTTGGGACTGAAGATCGTTGACGATAATTATCCCATCTATAAGGTCAACGTCACGGTAAATGTTGATTCTGTTGTGAATCCGAATATTATAAATTTCCTTGATGGATCAGTAACTCCGATCATTGATTTCACCGTAACTGATTCGAGCGTAATTTTTGATAGTCTGCCGATCTCTGATTATCCGTACTGCCTGGAATTCAGCCATCCAGCAGGAATCGGAAAAGAAGAGAAGAGAACAAATACGAAAGTAAAACTTAGTCTATTCCCAAACCCATTCCGTTCTTCCATCACCATCCACCTCTCCGGCATAGGGCATAGGGCAGAGTGCATAGAGCTAAAGATATTCGATATGGCTGGAAGGGAAGTGAAACACTTTTCACTTTTACCTTTTACCTTTTTACTTACCACAAAAGTGGTTTGGGATGGAAAAGACGATGGTGGCAAAAAGCTGGCGAGCGGTGTCTATTTTCTGAAATTTCAGGTGGGAGATTACAAAGAGACAGAGAAGATTCTTTTGGTTAGATAAATACAAGGTCAAAATGTGTTGAAATTATTTAATTTTTTGACATTTCGGTAGAATTTTGATAAGGTTATATATGCGAGGTTTCACAAAATGAAAAAATCAGTCAAGATTATTTTGGGATTTATCACATTATGGCCCATTATTTATGTAGTTTTGTTTATTACCTTCATCTGTGTTCTAATCTTTTTACCAATAGTCAATGAGTTATCAGAATCAAGTGATATAAACATTTTTACAGTATTAATTTTTATACTTCATGGATTAACCGTTTTTACTATGTTTGGTTTGATAGTATTTTATTTTATCCATGCAATGATGAATCAGAAACTCGAAGGTCTCGAAAAGGTTACATGGATCATTGTTATGGTGATGGTGGGAGTTGTTACCATGCCTATTTATTGGTATGTGCATATCTGGAAAGAGGGATCGAAAAAGTTATTCAGAACATGAACCTAATTTATTTCTTGCATTCTATGGGATTTTAGTATATATTGTAACTAATAATGTAACGACTTCAATATTGAAAGTATTATTAGTTCAGATAGTGCATTGCGAGAAAGGAGGTGAAGAAGATGACGCCAGAAGAGATGGAAAAAAAGAGAGAGATGGTGCTCTCCATGTGTGTTTGCGCACAGTGCCCGAGCTGGGTGGAGTGTGATGAAAAGGGCGGGTACTGCTTTCCTACCATTGGAAAAAGCTCCTGTATAACTGAGGAGAAGGGTTGCATTTGCGGAGGTTGCCCGGTAACGAAAGAGATGGAGCTCAAGCATGGCTACTACTGCACAAGGGGTTCTGAGAAAGAGCAATCAGGTATGTAGGCAATTCCTGTTGCCGAATCATGTGGTGGTGAGGGTTATCGGGTAGCAGATCCAAAAGAACTCAACAGCGCGCTCAAAATTGGTTTTGCTTCTGATAAACCGTGTATTATCGATGTCATTGTTGATCCCGAAAAATTAGCTCTGTCAGGTAAGAGGATTGCCTGATTCCCGTTCTGTAACAGAGAAGCTATTCCCGATTTTACACTTCATGTACATGCTAAAGTAACCAAAAGGAGGAATCATGGATAAAATGATTGCCTATTGCGGGACGTCCTGCACTGATTGCCCTGCGTTCATAGCAACTACGAAGGATGACGACAATGAAAGGAAGAAAGTCGCAGAACAGTGGTCCAAAGAATTCAAATCCGAGATAAAATCAGAAGACATTAACTGTGACGGATGCGTATCAGAAACTGATCGACATATTGGTCATTGGGATGAATGTGAAATAAGAAAATGTGTGCAAGAAAAAAATATAAAAAATTGTGCCTATTGTGATGATTTTGTTTGCGAGAAACTAAATAAATTTCTTGAAATGGTACCTGATGCAAAGACTAATCTGCAGGAAATTAGAAATAATCTTTTATGATTGCTGAAATGGGATGTATGATGTAGGTTAACGGCAAGCTTTGTGACAGTGAATGGGTATATGAGTAGATGGGTATATGAGTGAGGGAAACCTTGTGTTTAATTGGTTATATTAGTTCAATTAGTTTGATTGGTTAACAGCAGGGATAAGGGATAAAGGAATGGACTCTACGAGTCGGTGTGGCCTTCGGCGGTATGAGACCTGCGGTCGGTAATAGCCGCTTGCGCGGCGGTATGAGCATAAAGACAAATGAGTGGGGGAAATGCCAGCGTATAGGTGTATCGGTGTAACGGAGCATCGGAGAATGGGAGCCAAGAATGAGAAGAAAGAAAAATGCTCATAAAAGAAAAAATTCTGAAATACAGGAGAAAATCGCTCATTTTTATTTTACTCATCTGTGTTAACGTTGCAGTGTTTTCTGTTTGTTATGGAAAAATGAAAACGTGGGAGCCTGCAAATACGTATGCTTTGATTGTTGGGGTTCTTGAATGGACGGATAAGGAATTAACACCATATGACAAGCAGAACAGGCAGGATCGGGCATTTGAGGCTCAGTTAGTTGCAGACGGAGTACCCAAAGAGCATATAGTGTTTCTTGAAGGCTCGGTGGCTACGAGGGATTCAATAATGAGTGCACTTAAGAATATTGTGAAATACTCGCATAGTACACTCATTTTTTATTATGCCGGACACGGGATACGCCGAGGTAATGAGACATTTTTTGCAAACTATGATGTGGATACCAGAAAGGTGGAGGAAACGGGATTTTCGCTCACCGATCTTGGACATATTCTCAAGGATGGCTGGAAAGGTAATCGTCTTCTTTTATTCGCAGATTGTTGCCACTCGGGAGCACTTGCATCCGTGGTTGAGCAATACGAAGGATCTGATGTCCGAGCAGCGTGCGTTACCTCTGTGGTGGCTTCCAATGTTTCGACTGGTCGATGGACCTTTACGGAATCATTGGTCAAGGCATTCGCAGGTTATTGGATAATAGACATGGATGGAGATTGCAGAATTACCTTTTCTGAAGTCGATACGTTCATTCAACGGGAAATGCGCTTTCGCGAAAAGCAGCTTACGTATGCTGTTGCAACCAGCAATTTCAATGATGACTTTGTTGTCCGTAAGGCAGAACCGTGTAGTATAGGAAACGACGCCAATGGTCCCTGGAGATTCATGGAATACGTTGAAAGCGAATGGCAAAGCATATGGTAC
>CBDUQV010000100.1:0-7001 GCA_965369615.1 uncultured bacterium
ATTTTATCAATAATGTTATCGGGTTTTCCTGATGCGGTAATTTGTGTCCTGTAGATCTCCTTTTCTCTTTCAATAATATTTTCCGAAATGTCTTTCCGGCGTATTGCAATTGGATTTGAAGCCGCAATCTGCATCGCAAGGTTTTTGGCAAGTTTCTTAAAATTGTCGGTTTTTGCTACAAAATCCGTTTCGCAATTAAGCTCTATGAGAACACCGAGGCGCGAACCTGGATGAATGTAGGTCTCTATAATTCCTTCCTCCGTTTTTCTCAGGAGTTTTTTCTCTGCTTTTGCTATGCCCGTTTTCCTCAAGTGATCAATAGCTTTATCAATATCTCCCTTTGTGGTCTCGAGCGCCTTCTTACAATCAAGCACTCCAGCACCTGTTCTTTCACGGAGTTCCTTTACTTTTTCTATTGGAATATCCATAACTGAGCTCCTTCCATTGCTGTATGAGCTATTTGCTTTTTATCGTTTTCTTCTTTGTTTGTTTTGTTTCTTTCTTTTCAATTTTCTTACGAACTGTTCTTCCTTCTATTGGTTTTGCCGTTGTTACTGTTTTTTTGCGAGGTTCCTTTTGTTTTGTTGTCGCTTTCTTTATAACTTTCTTCTCTGTTCCTGCTCTCGCAGTTTCCCTTTTTATCGGTTTTTTCTTCAACTGTTTCTTTTTGGGTTCTTGCTTTGATTTAACTTTATCATCTTCCTGTTCTGCTATTGACACCTTTTTGGCTTCGGCAAGCTGTTTGCCATCGACTACAGCCTGGCTCATAATCGATGTAACAAGTTTGATCGATCGTATTGCATCATCATTTGCTGGAATGGGAATATGAATGAGATCTGGATCAGTGTTCGTATCCACAATGGCAATAACGGGAATTCCAAGAATGTTTGCCTCATGCGCTGCAATATATTCGCGTTTTATATCTACAATATACAATAGGTCTGGAAGTGAGTTCATTGTTTTAACACCACCAAGAATTTTTTCCATTTTTTGCATTTTCCTTGTAATGGAAAGAATCTCTTTCTTTGGCAGGCTGTCCAAAAATCCTGATTCCTTTTTTTTGTCATATTCAATAAGTCTATTGATCGTTCTGCGGATGGTTCTGAAATTAGTAAGCATACCACCGAGCCATCGATCGCAAATATAAAAAGAGCCGCACCGCATTGCTTCATCCTTTATAATATCCCGCGACTGCCTTTTTGTTCCAACAAAAAGAATTGTTTTGGAATTACTTACCTTTTCAACGATTTCATTGTATGCCTTTTCAAGCATTTTGACCGTTTTTTGAAGATCGATTATGTAAATACCATTTTTTTCACCGAAAATGAATTTCTTCATTTTCGGATTCCACCTGCTCACCTTGTGACCAAAATGAGCACCGGATTCAAGTAAATCCTTCATTGTAACCAAGGAAATCCTCCTATTCTTGTTTTAACCGCCATTCTCCTCATTTCAAGAAAGAGCCCAGGGAAAGGGAACCTCTTCTGATCAGAGAATGTGTGAAATATACTATTAACGCTTGGAAAATTGAAATCTTTTTCTTGCCTTTACACGACCATATTTCTTTCTTTCAACTTCTCGCGAATCGCGCGTCAAGAGTCCTGCCGTGCGGAGTGCCCTTCTGTTCTCTTCATTCAATTTTACAAGAGCTCTTGCAATACCAAGCTTCAATGCGCTTGCCTGTCCGCTCTTTCCGCCACCAAGAACTTTTGCTACAACATCCAGTTTTCCAATTGTTTCTGTTACCTTAAAAGGTTGAACTATCATTGTTTCCAGGTCTGGTCTGTGAAAATACGCCTGCATGAACTGTCCATTAACAATGATCTTGCCCTTTCCTTCATGGATTCTCACTTTTGCAACTGCTTCTTTTCTCGAGCCTGTCGCGAAGTACACGTTTTTTTGCAAATTATCACCTCCTCAATCTTTACAGATTAAAGGTTTTTGGATTTTGAGCTCTATGTGGATGATTGTTATCCTTGTATACTTTCAATCTTGTAAGCATTCTGGAGGCAAGTTTATTTTTGGGAAGCATTCCTTTGACCGCAAGCATAATGACCCTCTCAGGGTGTTTAGAAAGCATTTCCTTTGCCGTTATTTCTTTCAAACCACCGATGTAACCAGAATGACGGTAGTACATCTTCTTTTCTCTTTTCTGTCCGGAAAGGTATATGTCTTTTGCATTCAGAACGATGATAAAATCACCACTATCAACATGCGGTGTATAGAAGGGCTTGTCTTTTCCGGAAAGCATAGTGGCTATTCTTGTCGCAAGTCTTCCAAGGGTCTTGCCCTGCGCATCGATGACATACCATGTTCTTTTAACATCTTCCTTCCTCAATGAAGGAGTTTTCATTCAAACCTCCGCTTGCAATAACAACACAATGAGCGCTCAGTTACCAAACAAAGACAAAATATACCATAATTAATACATTTTGTCAAGTATTTTGCGAATTTATGTTTTGAAACCGATGAGGATACGATGGATATTTAGGTACGCAGTTGGTCGGTGTTAATGAAATTGTAGTTTTTCAGTATCTCAAAAAAGCACTTTCTTATACTATCAAGTGCATCTTTTGTATTTGCTTCGAAACGAAGAACAAGCACAGGTTGGGTATTCGAAGCACGAAGAAGACCCCAGCCATCAGCAAATGATACCCTGACACCATCAATGTCAATAATAGGGTACTCTTTCTGGAAAATCTTTTTCACGTGCTTAACAACATCAAACTTCTTTGAATCCGGGCAATCTATCCTGATTTCAGGTGTAGTACAGTAAGAGGGAATTTCATCTGCAAGTTGTGAAAGACTTTTTTCAGTGTTTGTCAGTATTCCGATGAGCCGAAGCGCTGCAAATAGCGCATCATCATATCCGAAGTAATTATCAGCAAAGAACATATGACCGCTCATTTCACCTGCAAGAGGGGCATTCTCTTCTTTCATCTTGGCTTTAATGAGCGAATGACCCGTTTTCCACATAAGGGGTGTTCCACCGCGTTGTTGAATATACTCGATAAGACCATTTGAGCACTTTACTTCACAGATAATCGTTGCACCCGGCTGTTGCTTGATTACATCATTTGAATAAATACCAAGGAGTTTATCTCCCCAGATTATTCTTCCTACCTCGTCAATGGCTCCAATTCTATCTGCATCACCATCAAATGCAATTCCAATGTGAGCATTGGATTCCTTCACTCTGGCAATAAGATCAATGAGAAATTCGGGAACAGTTGGGTCAGCAAGATGATTGGGAAAGGAACCATCTGGCTCCTCAAAAAGTATTTCGAATTCCACAGGTATTCTATCGAAGAGCTTTCTCAGAACCAAGCCTGCTGTGCCATTGCCAGCATCAAAAACAATGCGTATCTTTTTTTTGCCTATGGGAGTCTTCTCTAAAACGTAGGAAATGTAATCATCAATCGTCTCTTCTATCTTTAGAGTACCCTTTCCTTTCCTGAAAGATAATTTATCTGCTATGTCACCAATTTTCTGAATATCGTTACCATATATTGTATTTTTTCCAACAAGTATTTTTAGTCCGTTGTACTGCTTGGGATTGTGGCTTCCTGTTACCTGTATGCCACCATCAAGATTGTATTTGTGTACCACGAAATAGAGCAGAGGAGTGGGTATTTCGCCAAAATCGATTATTTGTTTACCCGTTGAAAGAAGTCCCTTAACGAATGCGTCTTTGATTCGTGTTGAACTGAGTCTAATATCTCTTCCAATTGCGATTGTTTTTGAAGACTCAGGAAGAAACGTACCATAGGATTTCCCTAATATTTCTACAACATCATCACATAAATCTATGTTTGCAATTCCTCTAATATCGTATGTTCTGAATATTTCCCTGTTAATATTCATAGATTATGTTTTTTGGTGTCTTTCTAATGTTATAAGAGAAATTCCATGCTCATTACATGAGAGGAACCGAGTGTATGCGAAATAAAACCATACTGTATTCCGATTTTCCAGAAATGTATACCGGTACCAAATGACCAATTCGTCTGATTCAAACCGAGTTGAAGGAGGAAGTAGTCCCTATATGAGTACTCAAAACCAGAGTGGTGGCTTCCACCGTATCTGCTATGGTAATCATAGGTAATCAAGAATTGACTGTGCAGTTTGTGTATTTGCTTTTTGTAGTGAAATCCAAGTGAATAATTTGTTGGTATTATGTCTTTTCTCTGTGAAGCTGTATTCCAGAGAATCTGTGTTCCTGTTGCATCCTGAAGATTCAATCCGATACCAAACTGACCAGGTACTGCAGTGGAAAAGGATACAATGGTGCCGATATCCAATCCTATTCCAGTTCCTGTTGTACTGTACATGGTTTCATCAAAGTACTTGAAATTGCCTCCCAATGAGAGATGTGCAGCCTTCAGCTTTATTAATTTAGAGAGATTGATGAAATAGATATGAGCAGTTTCCCCAAAGTAACCAAGGGGATTTCCATCCCCTTGAAGAGAGGAAGTGGTATCGCGTTCCTCGGGTGTTCCCTCGAGTTCGGGAAAGATTGGGATTTCGCCTACACTGTGCCTGATTACGGCAACGGAAAAAAAACTCTGGGCAACAATTGGTTTTATGAAGGATATGTAATCAACGGTTGAGTATCCTGAAAAATTACTATTGTGCATAAAATAAAAGCGTGATGAACGAACCTGAGATGTTCCAGCTGGATTCCAGAGGAGAGAAGATCCATCATCTGCGATGGAAACAAAACTTCCACCCAATGCTTTTGCGCGTGTTCCAACGCCAAGGTCAAGGAAGTCAAATGCATAACTTCCTGCTGAAAGTGGAGCTGTTATTGCAAAAATGAAGAGTATATATACAACGAATGTTGCTCTCATAGCTATCATTTTACATCAGGTTATCCAGCCTGTCAAGAGATAATTGCAGAACGGATCCAAGGCATTCGCATCCCTGTTTATTTTTCGGTTACATTTTTCTGCGTATATTGTTATCCCGCTCATCCTCTTTTCTCTTGACGTTGGTCTCATAGTGTGATAATTAAATCGGTAATAATAACAACGGAAAGCAAGGTGTATCTGCGTGAAAATCGGTACAGGAATTTTTGGGAGGTGAGCATTGATTAAACTATATAACACATTGACAGGAAAAAAGGAAACATTTAAGCCTCTAAAGAAGGGTAAAGTAGGAATGTACATATGCGGTCTTACCGTTCAGGACCGTCCGCACATTGGGCATATACGTGCCGCAATTACCGGAGACATAATAAAGCGTTACTTTGAATACTCTGGATATACGGTAACGCTCGTTACCAATTTTACCGACATTGATGACAAGATTATACAGAAGGCGAAAGAGAGCGGTGAGGATTTTAGAAAGATTGCAAAAACCATTATTGATGAATATCTCGAGGTGTCGGATAAGCTCAACATACAGTGTGCAGATTATTATCCGGAAGCAACCAAACATATACAGGAAATTCAGGAATTCATAGCGCAACTCATTGAGAAAGGTTTTGCATATGTCTCACGTGGAAATGTTTATTATGACGTTTCAAAATTCAAAAGCTATGGAAAGCTTTCTGGCAAAATACTTGATGAACTACGAGTGGGGGCAAGGGTCGAGCCTGATGAAACAAAGAGAAATCCCGTTGATTTTGTCCTGTGGAAGGCGACAAAAGAGGGAGAACCATGGTGGGAAAGTCCCTGGGGCAGAGGACGACCTGGCTGGCATATTGAGTGCTCCGCAATGAGCATGCACTATCTTGGAGAAACATTTGATATTCATGGTGGTGGTGAAGACCTGATTTTTCCTCATCATGAAAATGAAATTGCGCAGAGTGAAGGTTTGACCGGTAAACCCTTTGCTAAATACTGGGTTCATAATGGGTTTTTGAATCTGCGCGGCGAGAAAATGTCAAAATCACTTGGCAATGTTGTTTTGGTACGTGATATCTTAAAAATATACAATCCTGATACGGTGCGCCTTTACATGCTTTCCACTCATTACAGAAATCCCATTGATTACTATGAAGAACGATTGAAAGAACAAGAAGGCGGATATGAGAGACTGAACCAGGTTCTGTTCCTCCTCTCACAAATAGATGGCGATGAAATCGAGGTTGACAGCAAGATTATAGGGCAGTTCAAAGAAGCAATGAATGACGATTTCAACACACCGAAGGCGTTATCAGTTATTTACTCTTACAGCAGAACTGTTTTTGAGATTTTCAAGAAGCAATCCAATACTCGGCAGCTCCTCTCAGCACGAAAGACTCTCAGGGAAATGCTGGGTGTTCTCGGACTTTTTGGATCAGAAGAAAAAGAGCATGTCAGTCAGGATGATAAGCTTATTGATTTGCTTCTCGCTGTTCGTTCAGAACTGAGGGAGAAGAAGGAGTTCGAGGTGGCTGATAAAATCAGGGATAACCTCAGAAAACTTAAGATTGAAATTGAGGACACCGATAAGGGGACTCGATGGAAAAGAACGTAGGAACATTACCTCTCAAGCAGGGGATAATTTACGGACCGGTTAATTCGCGCAGACTGGGCAGATCACTTGGATTGAACCTTTCCCCTGATAAAAATAAATTGTGTTCATTCAATTGTATTTACTGCCATTTTGGTTGGACAAAACATCTCACCAATGAAATTGCCAAATTCAGAAAGGACTTCCCGACAAAGGAAAACATTTTTTTGGCTGTAAGGAATGCACTGCAAACAATGAAGAACCTTAACTGCGTGACATTCTCAGGTGATGGCGAACCAACGCTCCATCCGGATTTTGAAAACATTGTTAACGGTGTAAAACAACTATGCGATGAACTCTTGCCTGAAACACCACTCGCACTACTCTCTAATTCCTCAAACCTTGAAAATGAGAGTGTCGCACGGGCGCTTTCAAAAATTGATCTAAAGATACTGAAGCTCGATGCAGGTATTGAATCTGTTTTTATGAAGATAAACAAACCGGTTCAGGACATTTCACTGAGAAGTATCATTGCAAATTTGAAGAAACAAGAAGATATTATT
>CBDUQV010000101.1:0-6990 GCA_965369615.1 uncultured bacterium
CTTTTATTCATGCCTACAGATAATAGATAAAACAGAAAATATTTATCTCATTAAAAAATTATTTTACGGTCTCTCCTGTTCTGTAACCTTTGTGATTAAAGGACTTTCCACTTTGTGAAATATTTCATTTTTCCCTTGACAAATAGTCCAATTTTCTTTATGTTATAGCGGTTATAACCTTTGAAGTACAACATTATGGTATTTTCAAAGGATTTTGCAGTTCGATAGAAACATCAGAGGGGGAAAGCTGGGACGTGAGTTACGGTGATTCAAGATAACAGAGGAAAATGAACAAACTAAAATCCGCTCTGGAAAAAGAAAATGTTTCTCTAATTCTTTCCGATGTTTCTCCCGATGTCCATTCAATTTCCAAAATAGATACTTCGGCGTGTAAAATTGCATGTCCAGCGGGAGTCAAGGTTAAGGCGTATATCGGACTTATCGTAGCAGGTAAATTCAAAGAAGCATTAGATCTTATTAAAGAAGATAATCCACTCCCGGGAATTTGTGGGAGAGTATGCACCCATCCCTGTGAATCTGAATGTAATCGGACGAACGTTGACGAATCTGTCGCCATCTGTGCTCTGAAACGTTTTGTAGCAGACTGGGAACTCAAACAGAAAATCAGAAGAAATAAACCAATCAAGACCACAAAAAAACAAAAAATAGCAATAATTGGCTCCGGCCCAGCAGGTTTGACCTGCGCAAATGATCTTGTTAGAAGAGGATATCCCGTTACCTTATTCGAAAAATTATCTAAACCAGGGGGAATGCTCAACTGGGGTATTCCATCATACAGACTTCCAAGAGATATTATCGAGACTGAGATTAACGCAATTAAAGATCTCGGCGTTACTATCAAAACGAAAACAGAAGTAGGAAAAGATATAACATTCACTGAACTGAAGAAAAAGGGATTCAAGGCATTCTTTCTTGCTGTCGGAGCATATGAAGGCTTAAAATTGCGAATTCCCGGAGAAGACGACTTTGGAGGATTCATTGACTGTATCGAGTTTCTCAAAAGAGTTAACGGCGGTAGCCGCAAAAAACCTGGGAAAAAAGTGATCGTAATAGGTGGTGGTAATTCTGCCATCGATTCAGCACGCACTGCACTCAGACTTGGTTGCGATGAAGTCAACATCGTGTATAGAAGATCCCGGAAAGAGATGCCTGCAAATGATGCTGAGATCGATGCAGCAGAGGAAGAAGGAATTAAAATCAGCTATTTAGCATCGCCGGTGAGGATTCTTGGTGAGGTGGGAAAAGTAACCGGTATGGAATGTATCAAAATGAAACTTGGCAAACCCGACGAAAGTGGAAGAAGAAGACCTGAACCGATAAAAGGAACTGAATTCACAATTAAGGCAGACACCATAATTCCAGCAATCAGTCAACGCCCAGACCTATCTTTCCTCCCAAAATCTCATAAGTTTAAAATAACTCGATGGAATACATTTGAAGTGGATCCTGACACAGTGGTAACCAATATATCTGGTTTCTTTGCTGGAGGAGATGGGGTTACCGGACCCAATACAGTTATCGATGCAATGGCTCAGGGACATATTGCTGCTGATTCTATCGACTCCTATCTGCAAACAGGTAAGATCAAAAAACCAAAATCGAGAAAAGAGGCTTACAGGGAGTGGAGTTTCAAAATGGAATTGGAAGGTGAAGAATCAATAAAAAGAACACCTCTTCCCCATCTCCCCATTAAATCAAGAATAAAAACGTTTAAAGAAGTCGATCTCTGCTTTAACGAAGATCAAGCGATTGAGGAAGCAAAACGGTGTTTGCGTTGCGGTCCCTGTGGGGAATGCCAGGAATGTGCTCCCGAATGTAGAGGAAAACTTGTTGTTCTGCATGCTATCGAAGAAGGTCCAAAAGGTGCCGTAGAAATACAAGACATCATTTTAAAAGGTCCCTCTGATCCTGACAAATTGCCATGGGATGAACGAACGAATAAGGTAGTACTTTTCTGGAAAGACAAGAAAAAAAAATACACCTTGTCTCTGCAGATGGAACCAATAACCTGCTTTGTTCTGAAAGAGCGCTGCAGGGGGTGTGGAGAGTGCAAACGAGTCTGTCCGTATGACGCAATTTCGCTTAAATCGACTGAAGATGGGATCCTCTTTGCAGAAATTGACGAAACACTCTGCAAAGGGTGTAGCACCTGCACAGCAGTATGTAAAACCGGTGCAATTGAAGCAAGACATTTCAGTCATAAATACATGAAGAATCTCGTTGAAGACTGCCTGACGAAAGGATAAGAAAATCGGAATGGATAAAAAAACGGCAGGGAAAAAGAAACAATATAAGCCCAAGGTTCTTGCGTTTACGTGTCTGTGGTGTGGTGTAGGAAAAAACGAAGTGAATCCCGTTGAGGTATTCTCTGATTTTAAGTTGATAAAACTCATGTGCTCAGGACGCATTAATACAGCTCTTGCTTTACAAACGTTTGAGAAGGGAGCCGACGGAATTATCGTTTTTGGTTGTCCTGAAGGGAAATGCCACTACTGCATTGGGAATCAAAATGCTCTTGAAGAACAAAAAACAATTAAAGAAATGCTTGCGATCCTTGGAATAAAACCAGAGAGGTTCAAACTTGCCCTTGACGATTTCAGAGATGATAATAAATTCGAAAGTGAAATTAAAACATTTGTGAAAGAAATAAGAGGACTTGGTCAAAGTCCCATCAGTATAACTGAAAAAACATAAAAAGGTGAAAGAAATATGAAATTCTGGAGAAAACCGCTGGACAAAGATGATATAAAGATTACCAAAGGTGATATTCACATATTTACAGAACGATGCAAGGGATGTGGTTTTTGTGTACAATACTGTCCAAAGGACGTGCTCGAACTATCCAAGGAATTTAACAAAATGGGATACCACCCACCCTATATCAAGCATGAGGAAAATTGCCTCCTCTGCAAATTATGTGAGATGCTCTGCCCTGATTTCGCAATCTTTGTGACCGAAAAAAAAGAACGTGCTGTGTCAAAAAAAGCATAGAATTTAATAGAATGTGGAAGGAGAAAAGGTGAAAGCTGATGCAAAAGGAGTTCTGACAGGATCCCACACGTTTACAGGCAATCAAGCTTGCGCAGAAGGAGCACTTGCAGCTGGATGCAGATTTCTCTCTTCTTATCCGCTCACCCCTTCGATAGAAATTATAACGCGCTTTACAAAGCGAGCAAAGGATGTCGATGGAGTTTTCATTCAGATGGAGGATGAGATTTCTGTCCTTTCTGCGGTTCTGGGTGCATCATGGGCAGGAAAGAAAGCTTTAACGGTCACTTCCGGTCCAGGTTTCTCATTAATGATGGAACATCTTGGACTTGGAGTAATGCTGGAAACTCCGTGCGTTATCGTAGATGTACAACGATGTGGTCCCTCCGAAGGTATTCCACATGGACCATCGCAAGGAGATGTCATGCAAGCACGGTGGGGTTCACACGGAGATTATGAGGTAATTGTATTGGCACCCAAATCCCCTCAGGAGATGTTTACCGTTATGATTGACGCATTCAATTTTAGCGAGAAATATCGAACACCGGTTGTTGTTCTATCGGATGATTTCATCGCTAACATGGAAGAAACAGTAGTTATACCGAAAGCAAAAGATATTACGATTGAGCCACGAAAACATTATGCGGGACCAAAAGATAAGTACTTGCCTTTCAAATATGATGCTGATCTAATTCCTCCTATGGTGAATGCAGGAGAAGGCTATAAGTTTCATGTAACAGGATTGACGCATGATGAACGAGGATACCCGGTAATGAATGAAGAATGCCAGGAATGGAATGTTCATCGTCTTATCAGGAAAATCAGAAATAACGTCGAAGAAATTGTACAGGCAGAGAAAAACAATTTAAAAGATGCAGATGTAGCTGTTATCTACTATGGTACTACCTCGCATATGGTCGACCACGCAATAGAGCAGGCGAATAAGGAGGGTATAAAGGTTGGTGGCTTCCGTCTTATTACGGTGTGGCCTTTCCCTGATAACGCAATTCGGGAACTCTCAAAAAAGGTAAAGGCAATGGTCGTCCCCGAAGTGAACTTTGGTCAGATCTTTGGTGAAGTACAGCGTTGCAATTACGGAAATGCAAAACTTGAATTTGTTTCGTATGAACATAAGAACATACAGAATTCAGAACCGCTCCTCAATACAATAAGGAGTTTGGCAAAATGAAAAAAATAAAACACCCAATGGATTTTTATCTTCGCATGGATAGGATGCCACACATTTGGTGTACCGGTTGTGGTATTGGCTTAACTGCAACCGCATTTGTGGCGGCAATCCAGAAGGCAAAACTTGACACCAATATGATAAGTGTTGTCTCCGGAATTGGATGTACGGGACGATTTGCAGGATATATGAAACTTGATTCTTTCCATACGACACATGGACGAGCAATACCTTTTGCAACAGGATTGAAATTGGCAAATCCAAAATTAAAGGTAGTTGTCGTATCAGGAGATGGTGACCTTGTCTCAATTGGTGGTAATCACTTAATTCATGCAGCGCGAAGAAATATTGATATGCTCGTCATCTGTGTCAATAATTTCATCTATGCAATGACTGGTGGACAGGTAGCACCAACCACTCCACTCACCGCATATACAACAACCTCTCCCTATGGAAATTTCGAACCACCTTCGAATATTCCCCAGATTGCAGAATCATCAGGAGCTGTGTATGTTGCACGATGGACCGCATTACATATTCGCCGGTTAACGAAATCGATCCATGAAGCACTTATGAAACCAGGTTTTTCATTTATTGAGGTTATCTCTCCATGCGCACAGTACTATTCACGGATCAACCGTCTTGGTGATGGTCTTGATATGATGAAATTCTATCACGAAAACTCAGATATACGCCATGGTGAACCAACAGACAACCTCTATATCGATTTCCAAAAGCATATTATCTGTGGCAAATTCGTAGACAGAGAAAGGCCAACATACACTGAATCATATAAAAAATGGATCAAAGGAATTGATTAGAAAAATGATTGCAGAGAAAAGGGAGGGAGGCTTCCATTGAAAGCGAATCCCAAGGATGTACGAACAGGAATATTGTATATGGATGGGGATGTTGCTGCCGCTGAAGGCGCGATTGCAGCGGGGTGCAAATTTCTTGGGGGATATCCCATCACCCCCTCAACAGAGGCAGCAGAAGCATTTGCAAAAAGAGCACCTCATGTTGGAGCAATCTTTATTCAAATGGAGGATGAACTTGGCTCAATATCTGCGGTGATGGGAGCTGCGCTATCCGGTCAAAAAGCAATGACGATAACATCCGGACCAGGTTTCTCACTCATGATGGAAACTATTGGATTTGGAGCAATGCTGGAAATCCCATTCGTCATTATTAACATACAACGCGGGGGACCGTCCACAGGAGTCCCGACCAAAACAGGTCAGGCAGACATGATGCAGGCACGGTGGGGTTCACACGGAGATTACGAAGTTATCACCCTTTCTCCAGATTCCCCACAGGAAAGTTTTGATTTTGGCATCAAATGCTTTAATCTTGCTGAAAAATACCGATGTCCGGTTATGCTCATGTCAGATGAATGTGTCGGACATATGACAGAAAGGGTAATTATACCTGAAGCAAGCGAAATTTACGTTGAGCCACGGCGATGGTTCAATGGTTCAAAAGACAATTATGCGCCTTTTAAGCCCGATAAGGATCTCGTTCCCCCACTGGTAAAAGCAGGTGACGGATACAAACAGTACCTTACAGCACTTGCCCATGATATAAACGGTCATCCATCTTTTGATCAAAATTCAACTCAACAACGATTAGTTGAGAAAATCCGCAAGAATGCTGATGATATCATTGAAATAAAGGAGGAAGGGCTCGAGGATGCAGAAGTGGTTATTGTTTCATACGGTATAACTTCACGGGTTGCGTACAGAGCAATTGACCTTGCCAGAAAAGAAGGAATAAAGGTAGGAAATCTCAGGCTCGTTACAGTCTGGCCATTCCCCGATAAAAAAATAATTGAGTTGTCCAAAAAAGTAAAAGGTTTTGTTGTTCCAGAAATAAACTACGGGCAAGTTGTTTTTGAAGTTGAACGATGTGTTCATGGAAATGCAAATATTATTCTCGTCCCTCATGGTGGAGCATCTGTTCACAATCCAAATGACATTCTTGCCGCAATTAAAAGGATTGCAAAAGATAAAAAAAGATATGATGGAGTCCTTGAGTATAAAACTGAGTTAGAACTTCGAATTTTTGGAAGTGGAGATAATAAATGAATAAAAATCCAATCCTTAATGCCTTAGGGGAAGCTTTGAAGAAAGCTGCTATTGACAAAAAGAAAGTGTGCATAACTTCGGATGTATTCTACTCTCCAGAAGAGGTTTCATTTCTCGGAGTCGATTTTTTTCACACACATAGAGGGAGATCTATCCCCTTTGCAACAGGAATGAAACTGGGCAACCCGGATTTGAAAATCATTGCATTGATGGGGGATCTATCAACTCTTGGAGGAAATCATCTTGTACATTCAGGAAGAAGAAATATGGAACTCGTCATACTGTGCATAAATAATTTTATCTATCCCCTACAGGGAGGAAAGGAATCTTCGGAGTATTCATTTTCAACCTACTCACCTTTCGAGCGACCATTCAATATTCCCCATCTTGCGCGTTCCTGCGGTGCAATCTACGTAGCACGATGGACTGCTCTTCATACCAAAGAATTAGCTCAATCTGTTTCAAAAGCGCTTGGGAAAGAGGGATTATCCGTTATTGAGGTTATCTCACCCGGAGGAAATTACTTTGCAGGTATCAAACCGGTAAACAATGAGCAGGAGCTGATAGAATACTGGTATAACCACTCTGTTGTAAAAAATGGTGAAGATACGATGAATATTGAAATAGTAAGTGGAAAGGACCTCATCATAGGTGAATTCATTGAAAGAGAAAGACCAACATTCCTCGATTCATACAATGCACGACTCTCTG
>CBDUQV010000102.1:0-6986 GCA_965369615.1 uncultured bacterium
ATGCGTATGACATTTTCCTATTGCACGGGGTGAAGGATAAAGGATAAAGTTTTTGACTAAACGGCCAGCTGCATCAAAGATTTCCAGCTCAATGCCCTCTGCGCTTTGCCCTATGCAATATTCTATGTTTGTTTTATCCCTGAATGGATTTGGGGATACGGAAAAACTGAAAATCGCATTTTTTTGAGGAATAGTGATTTGAACAGGATGTGAGTAATGCACATCTGTTCCTGAAATCGTTTGCAGCATATACGTATAATCACCTGATTGGAGCAATTCATGCCAGGTATAGGTATTATTATGGCGCGAGGTTTGTGTTATGCGGACAGGATACGGTGAGTCTATTCTAAACAGGTGCGGTTCAGCGTAGGAGATGGATGCGGTGAATGTGACTCCGTGTGAGAAGATCTCTGGTGTGATTTCCATTGAGAGCATATCGGAAACGGCATTGAATCTTTTGTATCGGATATGGGGAGAGACTTTGTTGGAATCCTCCCTATAGTCGTACCATATTACATGAACGGAACCAGCAATGGAAGCAGTAATCTGTGGAGATGTAGAAAGTCGCTCACTATGTGAGAGTGCGGTATCGCCACTCCATGTGCCACCAACATTTTTTTTGTAGAATATTTCATAGTTTCCTTCCCGATCATCCGACCAGGCAAGATGTAATACACCGAACGGATCAGAAACAATCTGTGGGTACAGGGCTTCTCCTGGATTGTTCGATACCGGGACAGGATTACTCCAGTTTGTGCCGTTGAAATGAGAATAGTAGATAACAAAATTATTATCTCTATCATCCATCCAGACAATATGAGGAGTTCCGTTTGGATCAATGCAGAGTGAGGGATAATGGCTCATGCCTTCTGAATGAGTAATTTTCTGAGGAGTTGTCCAACTGCCTCCTGTATAAACAGAACCGTACAGTTCATATCCGTTGTTTTCCATTTCCTCCCATACAATGTATACGGTTTCACCATAGTGGGCTATTGTTGGGAATCCAGCATAAAACGTTGTTGATGAGCGTTTTTCTGTAGCTCCCCAGTTTCCACCTTCGTAGATCTTGCTGTAGATTTCATACGTGTCTGTTCTGTTATCCTGCCAGATGAGGAATATATTTCCATTGGTTGTAACGGCAAGTACAGGACTCCTTGACTGAGCAGGATCTCCGGACAGGTTTGCCGGATTACCCCATCCGCCACTGAAACGGCGATAGTAAATTTCAAAATCACCCGTTCTGTAATCTTCCCATACAACATGAATGTCTGCATTGTGTACCGCAATTGATGGATTGGCGGAGAGACCGTATATGCCGCCAGGACTTCCCACAGAGACCTCTTCGCTGGGAAGCCAGGCGCCACTCTGTTTTGCCCTCAGGAAGATTCTATGTCCTTGCTCTGTCCAGACAGCG
Source organism: uncultured bacterium (assembly GCA_965369615.1). Classification (GTDB taxonomy): domain Bacteria; phylum Hydrothermota; class E44-bin80; order E44-bin80; family E44-bin80; genus SOKD01. The sequence goes on from CBDUQV010000102.1 coordinate 1,415, forward strand.
TAGAGGCTATCCCCATAGGACACAATTCCCCTGGCATTGTTGTAACCGGTTCTGTTCTTTGTGTTCCTGTCGTTTAGGATACTATCCTGAAGCCACTGGGAGCGGGCATTACAGGCAAGCACCAAAAACATAATTATAGGTAATAGACGTCTCATATTTATTGCAAGAGTACAATCTTTCTTACCGTGGACGTATCTATTGTATTAAGGCGAACAAAATAGATGCCGTTCGGAATAGCGGATGCGGTTTCTTTTCTATTAAGCAGGATTGTGTGGAATCCCGCATGCTTTCTTCCCCTGTACAGATTCATGATATGTCTTCCAGCAATATTATACAGATCGATGGTTATGTTCATTTCTTCCGGGATTCCATATTTAATGCTGATGCGATTTCCCGGATTTGGAAATATCGATTGCAGGAGTATTTTTTTCGGAATTAATGGTAAACATGTATAGATGCCTTTTCCATCCGTAACCCCATCAGCATACACGAATCTATATGAATAGCGTATTTGCTCGGGTGGGGTCTGAAATTCAATTGCTGCAATGGCGGTGTTTTCCATTTCGGGGCTCATAATACCGAAAGTGATGAGTAACTGGTTCCCCTTGCGCTTTGACAGGAAAACATCGTTGGGCGTTAATCCCTCCTCCCGTCGTACGATTACTGAATCTATGAGTTCATGGATAATGATCTCTCCGGCAATCACATTTCTCTTCTTTACCGAATGTATCGAAACTGCATCACCGTTTCGTGTGAAGGAGAGGAGTGAATCAGTATCATTGCTGGATATTATGGGAACACCCCTGTTGTTCAGGGACCAATTCCACATCATGACAAAGATAGAAAAATCTTCAAAATTAAGAATGGTATCGGGAAGAAGCGTGTAGTATGGTATCGAACCCATACAGGGACCAGTTTCTCCGGTAATATCCTGAGAAAAGTATGCATTTCTGAAGATTGAGAAATCCTCCGCATTGATAGTATCGTCGACCGTATAATCGCAAATAAGAGTGGTATAGAAGTTCCATGTGTAGTCATCATTGGCATCGGGCAAACCATTTCCATTTCCATCAAAGGGGTTGCCGACGCTGTCAATAATCGTATTGTGAAGAACTACTCTAACCGTATCCAGTGATGAGAATGAGGGCGGGATGAAACTGTAGCGATTGGCGTTTTGCCGTTCAACGATGAAATCGTAATTATGTCTGCCCGTGATTTCAATTCCCGTTTGCAGCGTGCCAAATTGAACGGGTGCTGTAAAGGATACTTCCACAGAATCGAGCCATGATGCTACTCCACCTTCAACAGGCTCGTGAGGTTGACTGGTAGATACCTGCGTAAGTTTTGGCGTGAGACAGAGAGCATGTGCTCCCGGGGAAACATTACCTGTTCTGTCAACAGAAAAGCCGCTGAAGTAGTATCGGACACCAGGACTGAAATAGTCCCATGTCCATTCCCTGCTAATCGTATCGCCAGGATTTGCCTGTTCGTTCCAGAGCACATTACCTGATTCAGGCAATGCTGGATACGTGTTGGTTGTCCATCGAATCTTGACGTATTCAAGATCAGCATCCACTGGATTTATCCAGGAAATTCTGATAGTTTTCGGAAATACCTGTGTTGCGGCGAAATCCATTATCGTATCAGGAGGTGTTACATCCTGTGTGGTTCTGAATGAATCTATTGTACCGTCTGAGAAGTTCGGAACTGAATCCTTTGAGAAAAAGACGAAGTAGTACATGGTGTCAAAGTGCACCCCTCCGAGTGTTACTTCGTTATATGAGTTGGGGGTGTAAGACTGATCAACAAGAACGGTACCATCATGGATATGTTGCGGGATATGGGTGAGATTGTACAGTAACCGCACACCAGCAAGATCCGGGTCGTTTGGTGTCATAAAGAAGATTTTCAATGTATCGCTCCAGAAATCAAAGTCAACACTGCCCACGTTTCCGGGTGGGATGGTATCGCTTGCTGAGATGCCTGAAATAAGGGATGGAACCGAGAAATTGCCGGCTCTGTCGTATGCGTATACGGCATAGAAGAAGCGCGTTGAGTCGCCCGGTAAATCTGAGTGGGGAAATGAATCAGGAGAACCAGGTCCCATTTCATGGTCAAGTAGTTGTGTTCCGTCATCAGGATGTTCTGGAAAAGTGTCGTTTGAAAAGAGGAGGCGTGTTCCCCGGTAATCTCCATCGTTCGGATTGGTCCACCGCAGCATGATGAGTGAATCCTGCGCTTCAAAGGAAAGATTAAGGACCGGTGATGGTGGTATTGTGTCGGTGTAGGGAAAGGAATCAAGTCTGAAACTATAATAATCTGCAAGAGCAACCATGTTGATGTACGTGTGGATATTTACTGCAATACCCGGTGTTTCAAGTACATCGTAGGTAACAGGAACCGTTTCATTTGAAACGTCGACAATGATAATCCCTGCGTGGTCAACAGCGAGAAAAAGCAAATCGTTTTCATAGTGAATATCGTGAACAGGAGTATTGACCGGGTAATTAGAGACATACTGAGGATGCCCTCCTGCGGTGTTTTTGAAGATTTCTATTCCATTATCATTGGTTGCCACAAAGATGTGAGTGTTACTTGCAGCAATGGATTTTGAGAAACCAATGAAACCAACGGTGTCAATGATGACAATATTTGAGTGGTCTTTTATAGAGAGAACACAGAATCCCTTTATGCCGAGCGAAACGAATGCAAGTGTATCGGTCAGATAAATACTGTAGGTATGCCCGGGCAGTTGCACGGAATCAAGCATTACCGGGTTGCTTATATTCTCGATGGAAACCGCCTGAAAGCCGGAGCCACCATCAGCGAGAAAAAGCGTAGTACCTTTTTTTCTAATAGAATGGAGCGTTCCTGGTGTATTGAATGAAGCGATGATGGTGGGTTGCAGTGGGTTGCTCATATTGAGTATTTTGAGTCCATCGCTTCCGCATGCGCAATATGCAATGGAATCTCTGACCAGTACGGTTTCTATTGTATTCACAGAATCGAAACAGGAGAGGAAGGAGGGTGCATGGGGGTTCTGGATATCAAACGTAATAAGGCCCTTTCCGGTTGATGCCACAAAAGCGAGAGAGCGGGAGAGAAAGCAGTCTGTGACAGGATACAAGGTATCAATGTTTGCATACTTCGAAAATGTGGGAACGCTGAATAACTCACCAGTGATCGTCTCGGATACATACAGAATTGCCCCATCGGTTGATGGATACTGCGCTGGCAGGATAGTGTGAATGGTGTGGGACAGTAAAGGAGTTACCGGATTGCTGACATTCAGAACATAAATAGTATCACGCATTCCTACGCAGAAGAGCATTGTATCATACACTGAAAGGTTGTGAATGTAATCAGAGAACTGGTATGAGCCAATAGAGTCAGGGGAAAGCGGATTAGTTGTGTTGAAAATGCTTATTCCCGTGTTACCGGTGGCAAGGTAGATAAGTGTATCCTCACCGGTGAGGTTATTGAGGCCGCTGATGTTAGAGACAAGAAAAAGCTGCTCTGGAGCCGATAGATCGGCAATGTTGAAAATAATAAATCCTGCATTTGACAATCCTGCAATGAGGAGAGAGTCCTTTACAAAGATGCCCTTGACTTCGTAATTGAGCGGGATATGAGATTTGTGCTCAAGTATTGAAGATTGTCCGTACGTGAAGAGCGAAATACCATCAGGTTTTGTGGATACGACGCATACTGAATCAGAGACAAAAAGCTCACTGTATGAATGCGTTGAGGAGTATGTTGAGAGAAGGGATGGATTGGATGGATCCGAGATATCATATACTTCAATCCCCGATGATCCATCGCCGGTGAAGAGAAGAGCATTTTCAATAAAAACATCTGTGCAGATACCGGGCGTGTTCAGGTAATGCACAATTTCCGGATCGTTTGGGTTTGATAATGAGTAGATATCCACACCCCGTTCTGATGCAATGAACAGAAAGTCTGACTGGAAGACGCCATCCAGACAGGAGCCGGTATTCAGTGAGATGGAGAGATTTTCGAGCGGGAAAACGGACGAGATAAGTAGAGAGAGCCATAAAAAGATTGAAAATATTTTCTTACTGTTCATTTGAACGCTCATTCAGTTACTTGATAGATGCAGTATAATACCCGGGAGCAGCAAAGTCAAGCGAAAAAACCATCATTTACAGGAGCAGAAGTCAGGACCATAGTGAATGTTTTGTTCATGCTGTATTATTGCATTGCATAGCCAAAAAAAATCTTGCTTTTTCCCCCCGTATATGGTATTTTAAGTGTTACTTAATGTTTAATCGTATAAGATGATAGAAATAAGAGAAGTAGAAAGAGGATTGATTGCGCAAAAGTTGGGTATAATTCCCGGTGATAAGATATGCTCGATAAACAGGAATGCTATTCGTGATGAAATCGATATTTCTTTTAATGAAAGCGATGATGACCTTTGTATAGAAGTGGAACGGAAAAACAAAAGGATGACTTTTTATATCGAAAAATTACCCGAGGAAAAACTGGGAATCACTGTTTCACCATTTAAGTTTGAACGGTGTAATAATGCCTGCATATTCTGTTTTTACGATCAGATGCCCACAGGATTGAGGAAGAGCTTGTACGAGAAGGATGATGATTTTAGATTATCCTTTCTTTATGGCAACTACATAACGCTCACCAATATGAGAGAGGATGATTTCAGGAGGATTAATGACCAGCGGTTAAGTCCCCTGTACATCTCTGTTCACTCAACAAATCCAAAGGTGCGGAGCCGGTTGCTCCACGAAGGTCAAGCAACCAATATCATGAAGATGCTCCGCAAACTCTCTGATGCAAAAATCGAGATCCATACACAGGTTGTTCTCTGTTCAAAGATCAATGATGGAGGAGAATTGGAAAGGACCGTTTTTGAACTCTCAGACCTGTTTCCCTGTGTTCGCTCAGTTGCAATTGTTCCGGTTGGTCTAACAAAATTCAGAGAAGGGCTTTTTCCCCTGAAAGCAATTTCTCGGGACGAATGTCTTACTGTCATAAAGAGCACGCTGAGCTGGCAGGAAATATTCAGAGAGAAGTTTTCTATTGGGTTCGTGTATCCTGCTGATGAAATCTTCATGAGAGGTGAGTTTGCCATGCCTATGAAGGAATTCTATGATGGTTTTCCACAGCGAGAGAACGGGATTGGTGAATCCAGAATCTTTTTGGATGAGATTGAGGAGATGGACATTGAGGAACTCAGGGAGTGCAAAGGGTCCATCGTTTTTGTAACGGCGGTCCTTCCTCTTCCGTGGATATCATTATTGAGAAAGCGGATTGAAGGGGCAACATCCATTGTATGCGATGTCATTTCTGTTACAAACAGTCTCTTTGGTGAAACAGTCACTGTTTCCGGATTACTTGTCGGCAAAGATATCCTCAACAGTTTAGCTCTGTACAGGGAATATGCAGATATTTTCATAAGTCCTCGAAATTGTCTTAATGAGAATGAGATTTTCCTTGATGACATATCTCTTTCCGACCTTTGTGAGAGCCTGGGAAAACGGGTTATAGCAGCTCCTTCCTGCATGCATGAGTTTCCAGGATTACTGAA
>CBDUQV010000103.1:0-6978 GCA_965369615.1 uncultured bacterium
CAAAGTCAATAATGGTGAGACAGACGCCATTGATCGCTATACTTCCTCCTTTTTTCAGGAAACATTTTACTCCAACAACGCTGATACAGAGCACAATGCCGTTCTGTGTTCTCTTTTTTTCCTTAAGCTCTCCTCTATGCTCAATTATTCCAGTAAACATAACCTTTGATTAAGATTGTGTTCTTGAAACGCTCAATGCGAGACTTCTTGATGGTAATTGCTTTCTGTAATTCAGAAATTCCCAAGTTACCCAGTGATGCAATACCGTCTCCCAATATTTTGTTAGCAATAAAGATGTACGCTTTGTCAACAAGATGTTCTCTTATGAACGACGAAGCAATATTTCTTCCACCTTCCACGAGAATACTTTGAATCTTCTCTTTATAAGCCTTTTGTAGGAGACGCTTAAGAGGTATTTCTTTAGTATCTTCAAATTCCCATATGGTTACACCCTTTGCCTTGAGCAGTTTTTTCTTGTGAGAGTTAACATTTTTGCTGGTTGCAATAATGGTTCCTTGCTTGACAACCGTTGCCTTCTCTTGAATTCGGAGCGTCGAATCGAGAATGATGCGAAATGGTTCCTTTGTCTTTTTTACCAGGCGAGCTGTCAGTTGTGGATTATCCGCCTGAACTGTGCCAATACCGGTGAGAATTGCATCAACTTCATTTCTGAGCTTATGAACCTTCCTGCGTGCATATTCATTTGTTATCCATTTGCTGTTCCCAGATACATCGGCAATTTTACCGTCAATTGTCTGTGCAATCTTGAGTATGATAAAAGGACGTTTGTCCTCCATGAAGGTAAAATAAAATTCATTAAGCTCCCGGGCTTCCTCTTCAAGTATACCGGTATGTACCCTAATTTTGTTTTTCCTGAGTCTGGCAATCCCTTTTCCGGATACGAGCGGATTCGGGTCTTGAATTCCAATATAGATTTCTTTTATTCCAGATTTAATAATGGTATCCGTGCAGGGTGGCGTCCGTCCGAAATGACAACATGGCTCAAGATTTATAAACATTGTGGAACCCTGGATATTCTTGCCTGCTTTCTTAATAGCAATAACTTCTGCGTGCTCGGTTCCTGCTTTTTTGTGATACCCTTCACTCACTATCGAGCCATTTTTTACAACGAGCGCTCCTACGAGAGGGTTAGGGCTCACTCGCCCTTTTCCCCTTTTTGCTATCTGAAATACTCGCTTCATCAAGCGTTCGGTATGAGTCATTGTGGCGCTTTGCATTTGTACTGCATTTCTTCGGGGGAATATGGTTTGCTTCCTTCTCCCATCCAGACTGTTACTGTCGGCTCTGGAATTTTTACCAGATCAATCCTTTGAGGATTCGCGGGCTTTACCGCCGGTGGGGATTTTCGCCCCGCCCCGAAGAAAGTATTTATATATAATACGAAATTGTTTCTTTGTCAAGGATTTTTTCAAAAAACCATACGGTACGCTAAGCTTACATTCCTTGACAAAGGAACAGAATTGTGTTATAGGATGGTGATGGTCAAAATTTTTATCATTACCGGGGAGGCATCGGGTGATTTGCATGCCTCTTTTCTTATACGGGAGCTAAGAAAAGGATTGCCGGGGAGCACGTTTTATGGGGTTGGGGGAATGAAGATGCAGGAGGAAGGTGTCCATCTCTTTTTCGGCATTGAACACCTGTCAGTAATCGGTTTCTGGGAAGTTGTAAAAAAGCTCAATACTATCAAGAGGATATTGCGTTCCCTGGTCGCAAAGATGAGGGAAATGAAACCCAATGCTCTCATACTCATAGATTCGCCTGGATTCAATCTCCGGCTTGCTCCCTTTGCAAGAATGCTTGGGATCAAGGTTTTTTATTATATAACTCCACAGGTCTGGGCATGGGGGGGATGGAGATTGCGGAGTATGTATAAAAATGTTGATTATGCCCTTGTGATTTTTCCTTTTGAGAAACAAATATTCAAGTCGTATGGCATTAATACATTTTATGTGGGACATCCTATTATTGATGAGATGGCTTTGAGAAAAAACAGAGAAGATTTCTGTAAAGAGCATGCTCTGAATTCGAAAAAACCCATTGTTGCACTGCTCCCGGGAAGCAGAGAAGGGGAGATAAGGCGGATACTGCCGGTCATGCTTTCAATTTCAGATGAAATAAAAAGAAGAAAACCAGAAATACAATTCATTCTTCCTACTATATATAAAGAGATGAAGGCGCTTCTTCACGATAGGGCTACTGTTAAGATGATATATGGGGAGACGTCCGATGGAATTAATGCTGCCGATGCAGCAGTTGCTGCATCAGGTACCGTAACGCTCGAAACTGCATTCCTCAGGACACCATGCGTGATTATCTATAAGGTATCAATACTGTCATATCTCATCGCAAAATGGCTCATAAAAGTTCCCTATATTGGTTTGGTTAACATTGTGAGGGGAAAGAAGATTGTCCCCGAATATACACAGTTCTCCATTAAGGTTCACCACATAGCAACTGAAATTCTCAGGATGCTTGATGATAAAGAGTATGCAATGCGGATTAAGAGCGAGCTTGATAAGGTAATAACAATTGTTGGGAAAAAGGGTGCGTCTGAGAATGCAGCTCAAATCATTGCTGCAAAACTTAATGAAGAAAAATGAAAAGAAACTATTCTGTAAACCGGATACTTAAGCATACAACTCTGTTTCTTTTACCGCTGTTGATTGTTTTGGTTGTTCGTCTGATCGGTTCAACTCTGAGATACAGATTTATCAATATTGAAGCATATCACAGGGCGAAAAGCGATGGTAATGTCATTGCTGTTTTCTGGCACCAAAAATTTTTCCCCATTCTCTATTCACACCGGAACAGGAAAATTAACATATTGGTTTCGCATCATCGTGATGGAGAGATCATTGCCCGCACATTGAAGTTAATGGGTTTTACGGTAACGCGGGGGTCCACGACGCGGGGAGGAACAAGGGCTTGCCGTCTCATGACCAAAGTAGTAAAGAATCGTGACCTTGCCATAACACCAGACGGACCGAAGGGGCCCCGGTATCATTTCTCAGGTGGCGCGATAACGATAGCAAAACACTCGAGTAGACCGGTTCTTCCAATAGGGGTTGGAGCGCAGTTTGCTAAGTACTTCGCGAGCTGGGACCGGTTTATGATTCCACTTCCAACGAGCAGGATCACTGTTCTCTTTGGTAATGTCCATTACATCAAAAGAGAAGCGGATGATAAGGCGATCAGGGAGGAACTTGAGAAGGAACTGAAAGAAATAAATAGCATTGCTGAAAGATTTTAAATGAAAACAATCTTGATTATCTTCTACAATATTCTCTGGACCTTTATTTATGTATTGACCTTACCGTATACATATGTAAAAAGGAAAACAGCGCCTGCTGAGTGGCGCGAGAGAATGGGAATCTATCCTTTTGATTATTCGAACAGGAAGGGGTGCATCTGGATTCACGGGGCTTCACTTGGAGAGATTACAGCAGCAAGTAAGCTTGCGCTCCAGATAAAAAAGAAATTCCCGTCCAATCGCATCATTGTTTCTGCGATGACAGTAACCGGGAAAGAACATGCTGCAGAGATAATGGAAGGGATCGATGAATTCGTGCTGCTTCCTTTTGACTATCTTCCAATAATGAACAGGGGAATTGAAAGAATAAATCCCCGAACACTCATACTCATTGAGACAGAAATATGGCCATCATTGGTTTTTATCTGCAGGAAAAAAAAGGTAAAGATTGTGCTTGCTAATGCGCGGTTATCTGATGCTACGTACAAAAGATATCTCAGGTTCAAATGTTTCAGTAAACGGCTCTTTAATCAGATCGACACTTTTTTCCCGAAAAGTGATAATGAGAAGGAGAAGTTTCTTCGGCTTGGTGTACATCAGAAAAAGATAGGAGTGGTCGGTTCATTGAAGATGGAAAATTCAATAACACGTCCATTTACGCGGAATGAGCTGGGGATTCCCCCTCAGAAAACTGTTATTGTTGCAGGAAGTGTAAGGAAGGGTGAGGAGGAAATGGTAATAAGGGCTTTCAAGGTTCTGCGAGAAAATGCAAATGATTCTTACCTCATTATAGCACCAAGGCATATGAACAGGGTTGGTGAGATAGAGAGTATTTTGGCAAGGGAAGGACTATCTTTCCTGAAACGTACCGAGAAGGTTTCGTACAATGGCGAGCACGTTCTCATTTTGGATACCATTGGAGAATTAAGGAGCATTTATTCAGTTGCTGATATAGCTTTTGTTGGTGGAACGCTGCTGCCATACGGAGGTCACAACTTGCTCGAGCCAGCATTTTTTGGTGTCCCTACTGTGTTTGGACCTCATACAAATAACGCGAGAACGGATGCGCTTGATCTCATAGAGACAAAAAGTGCCCTCCTGGTGAAGAATGAGAAAGAACTTCAAAAGACACTCTTAAATCTGCTGAAGAATACAGAGATGCGAAAGGAAATGGGAAAGAATTCAAGGAATTACATCGAACAGAAAAGAGGCGTAGTCGATGCCTATATTGCTATTCTGAAAAAAAACGGTTTCATTGAGGAATAATGAACGAGTATCGGTTTTACAGGATTTTTAGTTTTTTGCTGGTTCCCTTTTCCTACCTGTACTATCTTGCTTTCAGTGTTTACAGGATTGTCCATACATTAGGGATGGTGCCTGTCCATGAATTTCAAACAAATGTCATTAGCATTGGAAATATAAGTGTTGGTGGAACGGGGAAGACCCCTTTTGTGATATTTCTTGTAAATTTGCTAAAAAAGCATGAAAGAAAAACGGTGATTGTAACACGAGGGTACGGTCGAGTTTCCAAAGAGCAGATTATTGATCTATCAACAGGTGATGCTCTTGATGTTGGCGGTGATGAACCATGGCTCATTACACAGAGAACATCTGTCCCCGTTGTTGTCACACGCAAGAAGTATAAGGGTTGCAGATACGCTCTTGATACCTATAAACCCGATGTTGTTATACTTGACGATGGCTTTCAATCGTTCGGTTTGGCTCGTGACCTTGATATCGTGCTTCTTGATGCAACTGATAATCTCAAAAATGCATTTCTGTTACCGGCAGGAAAGCTGAGAGAACCGATTGGAGCGATACAGAGAGCGAATATCGTTGTTATTACACGGTGCAATCAGGTAATAAAACAAAAGGTAGAAGAACTAATCCGGGCGGTGCAATCGGTGAATCGCGCAATCCCGATATTTGTTTCATTTCATGATACACTCTCCTTGTTGACTGTTCCGGAAGGAAATCCAGTAAATAATGAAGCGCTCAAAGACACAAGGATACTTGCAATCGCATCACTGGGAAACAATCGTTCATTCTTTTCCACGCTTTCGACATTGGGTTTGAACGTTGTGCACCGTATTGGATTTTTAGACCACCACCGCTATTGTGAAGGTGATGTTCGAAAGATAAACAGGCTTGTTGCAAGGCATTCAGTAGATGCTATTGTAACAACTGAGAAGGATCTGTATACGCTGCGCAGCTTTTGCACAGACATGCACGTTCCACTCTATGCCCTGCAGATACAGCTATCGCTGCATGAAGTATCAAGATTTTCGAAACTATTGGTAGAGAAAGGAATACTGTGACATTACGGAGGAAGGTAAATATTGGCATGCGAATCTTTCTCGTCATCACAGTGCTTACCATCATCGTCATAATGACATTGACGCTGGATAAAGAGACATGGCATGCACTGAAGAAGTTCAATATCCTGTATTTGTTCATCTGCTTTGCACTCTGGGGTCTTTATATATTCATGGATGGGCTCAGGGTTCAGATACTCAGCTACGCACTCGGAAAGAAAGTTACTATAAAAACTGCAATAGCAGTTATCACTTCGGGGTTATTTCTTGCTGCTGTTACGCCGTTCCAGACAGGAGGGTTGCCCGTTCAGCTCTATATACTCAAAAAAGAGGGGATATCAATTGGAAAAGGAAGCGTTATTCTTCTTTTTAGAGGGATCCTTGAGCTTTTTATTTTTATTTTTGTTGTCCCCATTATTTACTTTCATTACAGGGGGTTATTGAAGGGTACTATTACACAGGCTTTGATGCGTTACCTGTTCATTATTTATGGGATTGCAATTTTGCTGCTCCTTCTGCTCATGCTCAATCCAAAAATACTCAAGAGAGCAGCATATCGCCTTAGTTTCTTCTTGAAGCGAAGAAGGATTGTTAAGTCAAAACGTTTATTCCGTCTTTTTAGAAAATTATTCATTGAGGTTGATGACTTCAGAAGAAGCCTGAAACTCTATTTTACGAGGAAAAAGTTCCTGCTGCTCCTGGCTTTCCTCGTAACTGTTGTGTCGTATATTGGGCTCTTCCTTATTGCACCGGTAATGCTGCTCGGTCTCGGTGAGCGTCCTCCAATCCTCGAAACAGTTTATCTGCAGCTCATTTTGAAATTTTTACTATTCTTTGTCCCAACTCCTGGTGCAAGTGGTGTATCTGAAGCCGCATTTGTGTCACTCTTCAACCGCGTTGCGCCTGTTCATCTCCTTGGTGTATATGTGGTACTCTGGCGATTCTTTACCTTCTATATTGGAGCAGCAATTGGGGGATTTGTACTCATTCGTATGCTTCAGCGGGGAGAAGAGGAGGAAATAGAGAAGCAGTATAAAATGAAAAAACAAAGATATTCCTTCAAAAATAAGGAAACTGGTTAAGAATGGAAAAAAGGGATATTATCAAGGGATTAAGGATTTTTCTTGCCATAACGATTCTTGCAATTGTTGTGCTTCTTGTCTTTACGGTAAACAGAGAAACGCTCGGTGCACTGGCACGGATGGTTCCAGTTTTCCTGGCGCTTACTTTGTTTTTAGCGCTTGTTCATCTCTACCTTGATTTTCTCAGACTGCAGGTGCTTACCTGGTCCCTTGGAAAGTTCATATCATTTCGAAGCAGTGTTGAGTTTACAATGGCTGGATTGTTCCTTGGAGCTGTTACGCCATTTCAGTCAGGAGGGATCCCCTT
>CBDUQV010000104.1:0-6928 GCA_965369615.1 uncultured bacterium
AAAAAAACCGAAGGAGGTTTGATGCCAATTTCAGCATGGGTGATGTTGTTTGTTGGGGTAATAATTCTGTTCGGAGGGATTGCATATTCAATTGTTATGTCTTTCAGGAGATGAAGGGCAACCACGGAGATACGGAGACACAGATGGGATGAAGGATGCAATTGCGATAAGAAAGTCCCTCTCCTCCGAAGTTTTAACGAAGGAGGATGAGCGAAGAGGAACGAAAAAAATCCGAAGCACTGATGTCTAAATAGAATACATAGATTATTTCGGAAGTGAATGAGTAGAGTGAATTTGGAATAACTAAAAGAAAGGGCTGACACAGAGGTCAGCCCCTACAGATTTTCTGATCTCGAATTCGAAGTGTTATGTAAGAAGGCAGCTACTTTTTCTTGGTTGTCTTTTTCTTGGTTACCTTCTTCCTGGTTGCTTTTTTCTTTGTTGCTTTTTTCTTTGTTGTCTTTTTCTTTGTTGTCTTTTTCTTTGTTGTCTTTTTCTTTGTTGTCTTTTTCTTGGTTACCTTCTTCCTGGTTGCTTTTTTCTTTGTTGTCTTTTTCTTTGTTGTCTTTTTCTTTGTTGTCTTCTTCCTGGTTACCTTTTTCTTGGTTGCTTTTTTCTTGGTTGCTTTTTTCTTTGCAGCTTTCCTCTTTGTGCCGGCTTTCTTCTTTGCTGGCATATTTACCTCCTTTCTTCGAGATTTCATTAAGTATATAGTTATATTAAAAATTTGTCAAGTATTTTCTTGATATTTGAATGATTTATGTGTGTTCTTCTCACAGTTTGCATGTAAGTGAATTGTTTTACAGAATATAATAAGACCACAGAACTTGCAAACATGAAACAAAATTTAAATAAAAATAATAAATAAAAGATGAGAAAAGAAAAAAACACAAATTTTATTTTTCTTGTTTTATTTGGATTATTTTCCTGAATGTTTCCACGAAATTTCTGTTTTGACTTGCAATAAGTTTAAAAGCAGGGTATAATAATTTTGAGAGAAAATGTTTAAATAGTACGAAGAAAGGACTAAAATGAAAAAGTTTGGTTTTGATGAAGTCATAAAAAAGCGCAGAAGTGTACGAGTGTACGAAAACAAAATGGTTGAAAAGGATAAGTTGATATCAGTTGTTGAATCTTCCATGTTTGCTCCGTCAGCTTGCAACAGGCAGCCAGCGCGATTTATAATAGTGACAGAGAAAAGAAAGGTAGAAATGATTTTTAAACATGCTCTTGGCGGGATTGTATCAAACAGTTGGGCAAGGACGGTTCCCGTATTTATTATTGCTTGTGCAAAAAAGACAATGTTTGTACATACGATAGGAGCACGATTTAGGAACATTCCTTACCATTATCTTGATATGGGAGCTGCGATCGAGCACCTCTTATTGAAGGCAGTTGAACAAGGACTTGCGGCGTGTTGGATTGGATGGTTTAACGGGAATTCAATACGCAGGATTCTTCATATCCCCATAAGCATTGAGATTATTTCTCTGATTGCCATCGGATACGAATCAAAACAGAAAAAGCAGAAAGAAAGAATGCAACGAATGCGCAATGAGTTTCTTTTCTGGAATAATTATGGGAAAACAAGCAGTACAGTTTAGCGTGTGTTTAGGTGTATTAATTCCTCGAGCAGAATTGCCTCAAAATGTGGATAATTGCATAGAATATGACATGTTAGCTTATAGAAAATACTTGACAAATAGCAGCTTTTTGTTTATACTCAACTGTCGTATAAGAGGAAAAGCAATATGAACAAAATGTGTAAAAATATCCTCATAGGAGTTGTTTGTTTTTTGTGCTTTCATTTGTTGAATGCTGATATAAGGCCATTCAATAAGGGTGAAAAACTTATTTTCTCAGTTGAATACGGTCCATTGAAGGCTGGTACCGCGATTATGGAGGTAGTTGAAATTGTCATGATAGATAGTATCCCTGCATTTCACATAGTATCAACAGAGAGGACGAATGCTTTCTTTTCAAAAATCTTCAAAATCGATGACAGATACGATTCGTATATAGATACAGTACACCTTCATTCTCTGAGATATGAGAAACATATTCGTGAAGGTTCTTATAAAAAGGACCAGATCGTCGAATTTCAGCAGGACAGTGGAAAAGCAATTTATTCGGATGGTAAGGTATACGAAATTATTCCTGGCGCAAAGGATATAATCGCGTCGATTTATTTTGCAAGAACGCTTGATCTTGAAGTTGGTAAAACATTCACTATCAATACCCATACAGATGGAAAGAATTATGATCTTCAAGTAAATGTTTTAAAAAAGGAAAGGGTTGAGACGCCAGCTGGTGAATTTGATTGTCTGTTGATTCAACCAATTATAGAGGGAGGCAAGATATTCGCATCGAGGGATGGATTAAAAATCTGGCTTACTGATGATGATTGGAAAATTCCCATTATTATTCGCAGTAAGATTATGATTGGCAGCATCCAGGCAAAACTCAAGGAAGCATACTTTGAATAAGGCACAGAAAGAATGGATAAGGCAATAGAACAAAAACAGGGTAAAACCACAAGTTCATTATACGCATTCATACTTGCTGGTGGTAGGGGGGAGCGTTTCTGGCCCAGGAGCCGTCGGCACTTACCAAAACAATTACTCAACATTGCCGATTCAAAAACAATGATTGAAAAAACAGTGAGCCGAATCAAGCCTTTGACAACCAGGAAAAGGATATTTATTGTTGCAGGTGAGGATACCAGGAATGGCTTGTTAAATATTAAGCTCGATATTCCTTTCAATAATTATTTTTTTGAACCTCAAGGAAGGAATACAGCGCCAGCGATTGGTCTTGGCGCTTTTACGCTTTTTGCCTTTGATCCTGAATCAGTTATGATTGTGCTGCCTGCTGATCATCACATTAAGGACAGAAATGCTTTCTACAGATGTGTGAAAAAAGCGGTTTCCATTGCAGTGGAGGGCTATCTTGTTACATTCGGGATCGTTCCGACAAGATCTGAAACTGGCTATGGATATATTGAACCAGGGAAGCAGATCCGTGATGGTGTGTGTGTGGTAAAGAAATTCAAGGAGAAACCAGGGCAGAAGAAGGCGAATGAGTATACAAAAAAGCGATTTCTGTGGAACAGTGGGATTTTTGTCTGGAAAACAAAGAACATCATAGAGGAGTTCAAGCGTTTTCAACCAAAATTTGCAAAAAGGATGGAACAGTACGTTGCTCTTAAAAGGAAATGTGAAAAAGAAAAAATGCTTGAGCAAATTTATGATAAAACGGAATCAATTTCTATTGATTATGCAATAATGGAAAAAGCAGCAGATGTTGCTGTTATACGCGCGTCGTTCGGATGGGATGATGTGGGTACCTGGAGTGCGCTTGAGAGAGTTCTTCGAAGGGATGAGAATGGAAATATTCTTGTTGGAGATGTTGTATCAATCGACACAAGAAATTCTATAGTAGTTTCTAATGATGGTGTCGTGGGAACTATTGGAATTTCAAATCTTGTGGTTGTGCATACAGCTGATGCAACGCTTATTCTTCCAAAAGCACGGGCACAGGAAGTAAAGGAGATAGTCAGACAGCTAAGTACGAAACAAAGGTTAGAAAAATATACCTAAAGAAAGGGGGGCTTACATGAAAAAGATCAAGTTCCTTTTGGGTTTTCTGCTTGCGTTCTCATTTGTTTTTTCATGCGCCAAGAAACCTCCTCCTGGTGAATTGATTGATGAAGAACCAATTATCATTGAGGAAGCGGAAGAAGGTGAAATCTTTGAGGAATTCGAGGAGATAGTCGAGGAGGTAGCTGAAGAGACAACAGTGGTTGTAACACCACCTCCACCTCCACCTGAACCGACAACAGTATACAGGATACAGATAGGAGCATTCTATAGTTCTGCAAGCGCAGATAAGAGAAAGGCAAGAGCAGTTTCTCTTTTTGCAAAGCCAGTATATGTGAAGTATATTGCACCGTATTACAAGGTGAGGGTTGGAGATTTTTCCACGAAAAATGAAGCTGATAGTTACAAGACAACAATCCTCCGATTCTACTCTGATGCATTTGTAACTGAAGTAGCAAAAACACCTTGATGATTTGATAGAACTTGTACTTGCAACACGAAACAGTGATAAAATAACCGAGATCAAGCATTCACTTGAAGCATTAGATGTAAGGATCCTTACATTTGAAGACATAAGGGGCCTTCCTATGGTTGAGGAAGATGGAGGGTCCTTTTATGAGAATGCATGCAAGAAGGCGACAGTATTTTCCTCCTCAACGCATAAAATTGCTCTCGCTGATGATTCCGGTTTAGAGGTTGCCTTTCTCAACAACAAACCTGGGGTTTTCTCTGCCCGATTTTCGGGTATAAACGCGACGTACGCTGATAATAATGCAAAACTCCTGAGGCTTCTTGAAGGAATTGAAGAGGAGAAAAGGACAGCGCGGTTTCGATGTGTTATGGTGCTTGCTTTCACTGATGGCTCTATTAAGAAATTTGAAGGTGTGCTTAACGGAAGGATAACAGCTTCTGAGAAAGGCTCTCATGGTTTTGGATATGATCCCATTTTCTTTGCGCCCGAACTTGGGAAAACGCTTGCGGAGCTTACAATAGATGAGAAGAACAAAATTAGCCACAGGGGAGAAGCATTAAGAAAGGTTTATCAGTTTTTAGAAAAGCACATTATCGGGAGCTGAAAGAGATAGGTTGTGCTGTCTTTGTAAAGGAATATGCATGAAATAAGAAGGGAAAGATATGAACCTATTGAACTTAGAATTAAATCTTTTTCTTGTTGTTGTCGCACTCTATTCGATTAGTTTTATTTTTTATCTCGTGTACCTTGTTTTTCCTCAATTCCTGGGAAGGGGAAGGATTGCCTCGTCCGTATTAATACTTGGGCTTATTGTGCACATCGCACTTATTATCATCCGGATAATTCAAACAAGACATCCACCTTTTCAGACCCTCTACGAAGCCCTTTCCTGGTTCAGTTTTTCGGTTGTGATTGCTTATCTTTTTGTGGAGTGGAAAAGAAAAGTGCGACTTGCAGGTATTTTTGTTACGGCAATAGTCATTGCAGCTTCGTTATATGCGATTCTTGGGCTTTCATCTGCTCCCAGACCGCTTCCTCCAGCTCTGCAAAGCAAATGGTTTGCCTGGCATGTTATTGCTGCTTTTTCTGCATATGCAACATTTGTTGTTGCATTTTGCATTGAAATTGCATTTCTCCTTTTCGGTCCACGAGCGAGAAGATATGAACTCACTGAATCCGCGAAGAAGCTCTTTCATAGAACATCATATAATCTCATATTACTTGGTTTTCCGCTTTTAGGCTATGGTATCATTTCTGGTGGAGCCTGGGCAGAAGAAGCCTGGGGGGTATATTGGTCGTGGGATCCAAAGGAAACATGGTCTCTTATCACCTGGTTGGTTTATGCATTGTATCTCCATGCGAAGATAACCCCACGATGGACGACCTGGAAAGCATCAGTACTTGTTATACTGGGTTTTGTCTGTATGATTTTCACTTTCCTGGGAGTAAACTGGATTACGCAGTTACTCCATATACCGAGTTTGCACGCTTTTTAGAGGAGTAAATAGGATGAAGAAATTTTTTAAGAAGCTGTACAGATTATTGACATCAACAAAATTGACGCTTATTACACTTTTTATTCTCATCTTCCTCATGTTCCTGGGAACAATTCTTCCTCAGGGTGGGACATATGAAGAATATAAAAAGGCTTTTGGTCCCGCTCTGTATTCAAAACTAGCCCCCTTAGGCATTCTTGATATTTTTCACTCATGGTATTTTATTACTGCAGGTATCATTCTGTACTTAAACCTCTTTCTTGGTGTATTGAGGGGGTTCCTGCTTGAGAAAAGGAAAATGGTTTTCTTGAAAGACAAACCCAGAGATGCAAGGGAAATATCAGTCGCAGGTGGATTCGCCGCCATAGCAACTGTTTTGAAAAAACGAAGATTTCGATACAGGAAATTGATTGATGATGAAAAGTGCGCTTTTGTTTTCGGTGCAAGGGGTTTAAGAAGAAGGTACGTTTCTCTCTTTTTCCATTTTTTTCTTGGGGTCTCCATTATTGGATTCACTCTTTCTGCAATGACAAAATTTGATGGTGAGATTGATTTAAAGATTGGTGACAAAGAGGATATTTTTCTCTCAAGCAAGGATATGGGAGTGTATCGAATTTTTAGAACCTTCAATCCAGACAGGGTGGATAAAATAGAACTTGAGCTTAAGAACTACGAAATGGAATATGTTTTGATCAAGGACCGCTATTTCCCAAAAGACTACAAGAGCACGCTGATTGTTCGATACAATGGAGTGGAAAAAACGAAGCTCGTGGAAGTAAATAAACCTTTGAAATTTAAAGGAATGACCCTTTACCAGATGGGATATAGCCAGGTATTTGATATTGATATTGGAGATGCAATACTCCATCTTGAAGCTGGCAAAAACTTTTCCATTGATGGTATTGAGGGGATGTTTCTGATCCGATCCGTTTATGCTGGGAAACTTTTTACGGAAGAAGAGGTCATCGACATTGTGCCAAATACCAAACTCTATTACAGGGATATGGATGGAGCAGGATGGGAAAACATAGCAAAACTGATTGCCGATGAACCAGCGATGGTCATGGGAAAAAGCCTGATTTTGTGCAATGTTAAGGAGGTGAGCGGTATATACTACAAAAGGGATGATGGTGTACCGCTGTTGTACGTTTCATTTTTCTTTTTTATGGTTGGAATATTCGCAAGGGTTCTCTTTCCTGCTTACGAGTTGAGATTGTTCTATGACAAGAAAGAACACGTTGCCTATGTAAAAGGAACTGGATCGGGCGTTGGTGCAGATATTGATCGTCAAATTGATGAGATCGAAAAAATGCTCAAGCAAGGTTGATTGAGATTTAAATTGACAGAAATACAGTTCTGTG
>CBDUQV010000105.1:0-6832 GCA_965369615.1 uncultured bacterium
AATAATAGGAACATCTACCATTGATTACCAGAGATACCCAACCAAGTACCCTTGTTTTACTCCTTCGTTGATTGCATCTTCATAGTTGCCGCCCACGATGTGCAGATCCTGACCGAGCTCGACAAAGAAAACTGCCACACCAGTATCTTGACAAATGGGCATTTGTTCTTCTTTTGAAATTGAATGGTTCTCAAGAATAATACTCATGATTTCTTTTGCAGTGGGTGAGGTTTCGGTAGTTATTGCGCTCTTAATTGCCTTTGCTACATCATCTCCGATATAGTAATTTGCATCCATTACCAGTTTTTTTACCGCTTCAGAAATTTTTGATACATCTATTTCTCTCAACATGAACCTCCTTCTTTTATGCATGGTTGCATTGGCTTAGCAATCATGCAGGTTTTTCCACAGATTTTATTTACAGAAATTGTAAAATTGGGGCAACAGTATTCACACGGTCAGCATCAAACACATTGTGATTCATCGGTGATATGGCTTTGAAATCCTCCCCAATAGATAGTGTCTGTATCGGACAGTAGCTTGAGCAGAGTGAACATCCCTTGCACCATTTATTATCGATGGTTATTTTGAATTGTTTTTTCATATTACAGTTTTTTCTTCAGGAGACTCACAATCTCTTCAGGTTCACGTGCCACGGGTACACCAACGGCTTCGAAGGCTTCTATTTTCTCTGCCGCAGTTCCTGTGCCGCCGGATACAATTGCGCCAGCATGACCCATCCTTTTTCCGGGTGGAGCGGTCAGCCCTGCAATAAAGCCAACCACTGGTTTGCTGAAGTTTTCTTTAATGTATACCGCTGCCTCCTCTTCGTCGCTACCGCCAATCTCGCCGATGAGTACGACACCTTTTGTTTCATCATCTTTTGCGTAGAGTTCAAGACAATCTATGAATTTTAATCCAATGATTGGATCGCCACCGATTCCAAGGCAGGTTGATTCTCCGAGCTCTGCTTCTGTCAGGTGGTAGACAATTTCATACGTAAGCGTGCCACTTCGCGAAACAACGCCGATGGATCCCTGTTTGAATATCTGTCCTGGCAGGATGCCTACCTTGCTCTTACCTGGCGATATAATGCCCGGGCTGTTTGGGCCGATCAATTTCACTCCCTTTTCATGTAAGAAATGTACGACTTTTACCATATCAAGTGCCGGGATGCCTTCAGAAACAGCAATGATAAGTTGTATCCCGGCATCACCTGCTTCATAGATTGCATCGGTAGCAAATTTTCCGGGTACGAATAAAATTGATGTATTTGCTCCGGTTTGTTCGACCGCTTCCCTGACCGTATTGAAGACCGGAACACCGTCTACCTGTTGTCCTGCCTTGCCCGGTGTCACCCCGGCAACAATTTGTGTACCGTATTCTAACATTTGTTTTGTATGGAAGGAGCCGTCCCTTCCCGTTATGCCCTGAACAACCAGTTTTGTAGATTTATCGACTAAGATACTCACGGTTTCCTCCTATTTCCCAGCCATCTCTATTGATTTCTTTGCACCACCGGACATCGATGAAGCGGTGAGAAGCTTCGTTTGGCTGAGTATCTTTTTTGCTTCATCTTCATTCGTTCCCGCCAGCCTTATGATGATTGGAAGTTTGATGGTCAGCTTCGAAAGTGCTTCGACGATTCCGTTGGCGACGTCATCACATCTCGTTATGCCGCCAAAGATGTTGAAGAAAATGGATTTTACATTTTTGTCAGAGATCAGTATTGTCAGTGCGGTTACGACCTTTTCAGGATTTGAGCTTCCACCGATGTCCAGAAAATTTGCTGGCTCCCCGCCGTATTTTTTGATGAGATCCATAGTTGCCATTGCAAGTCCCGCACCATTGACGACGCAGCCAATATTTCCGTCGAGCTTGATATATGAAAGTCCCTTTGATTTTGCATCAAGTTCCTTCTGCTCTGATTCCGTTACATCTCGCATCGCTTCAATATCCGGATGTCGCTCGACAGCATTATCATCGATATTTATCTTTGCGTCGACTGCCCAGGTTTCACCATCGGATGTTACCACGAACGGGTTAATTTCCGTTAAAGATGAATCAACAGCAATAAAAACGGTGTAGAGTTTCATAATAACATCAGCAGCTTTTCTCACAAGCGCAATATCATCATACAGTTTGAATGCGAGCTCTCGTGCCTGGTGTGGGAGAAGACCATATACAGGATCAATGATCAATTTGTGTATCTTTTCTGGTGTTTCCCGTGCAACCTGTTCAATATCAATTCCTCCGGCAGCACTCACCATTACCAACGGTTTTTTGCTCCGTCTATCAACAATGAATCCAATATACGCTTCGTTCTTTATGTCAACTGCTGTGGTTACGAGTACCCTGTTGACAGTGAGTCCTTTAATATCCATACCGAGGATTTTTGATGCAGCTTCCTTTGTCTCCTGAAGGGTACTGGCGAGTTTTATTCCTCCAGCTTTTCCTCTTCCACCGACGTGAACCTGTGCTTTTACGACAACCTTTCCGCCCAGTTCTTTCGCTATGTTCTCAGCGTCCTCGGGTGTGGTCGCTACCTTACCATCAGGAACAGGTATACTGAATTTCTTGAAGATTTCCTTTGCCTGATATTCATGAATCTTCATTTCATTAACCTCCTTCTGTATTCATATTTTAGTTTTCAACGGAATTGCGGAATGGAAAAAGTACTTCCTGTATTGTTTGCTTCTGTATATCATTGTTTTGCCTACTTCAGCTTCCTCAAAACATCCTCTTTAATATCTGAATAATTTCACACTGTCAAGAAAAAAAGAGTATCGGGAAAAACGGAACACTTCGGGGGCTGCCCCCAAAGTGGTCCGTTTTGCGCGTAACTTTGGTAACTTTAGCAGGATGTTTAGCAGGATGTTTGGCAGGATGTTTGGCAGGATGCGGTAATTACGTACTTATTCTATTTTTATCAGTTTTTTGGTGAGGGTTTTGTTTGATGTGAGGTCTTTAACACACAAAAAGTAGATGCCATTCTTTACACATTTCCCGTTGCTGTCCGTACCATCCCATGTTATTATAGAGGGAGGAAATTTAGAATGAGCATTTGACAAGGATTTAACATACGTTCCACTCACATCATAGATTTTCAGTTCTGAGTCCTTTGCGCTTTGCCCTCTATAATGAGTGTCAAGGCTGATGGTAACGGATGAGGAGAAGGGGTTAGGAGAGACCTTTAAACTCCCGTTGTGCACGAAAGAGGGGAGAGGGTGCTCGATTCCCGCTACATTATGAAAGACAAGCATCACCGCATCTGCAAGAATGATTCCTGAAGAATCACTTCCCGTATCGGTTGCGCCGATGATAATACTGTCCTCGAACCAATATGCTCCCAGCTCATACCAACCGGAAAGCCCGTATCCGCGCTGATCCACGGTAATAGCCGCTATGCCATCCTTGTGTCTGACGAAATATCGGGCATTCCTGACCCTGTCCCCGCCTCGGTAGAATTCCGTAAACACAGAGATTGTATCCGGGGATATGATCGATATTTTCCAGAAGGCGCTGTCACCCTGTTCCAATGCAGACGTATAGTATGCATGCATATCATAGCCACCGCTTCTTTCCAGCCATGAACCTTTGTAGGAAAAAACCGTATCGAGATCATCGAATATTCTGACATTTTGAGGAAAATCGTACTGTGCACCGATAAAAACCTTCACCTGATTGAGATTTTCATATCCGTTATTATAACCAGGCCAATCATAGAATGCACCGCTCCCATAGTAGTTGCAATACCCGAGATTTTTATCACCATACGGATCGTTTGAGATCAATGTATGCTGATTTTCAACATAACCTTTTGCAAGGATAATGTGCCCAGCAGCGGTGAGCTGGGTTGAAACAACAACGGGATAGCCATTATCTATTTCCGGAAGGAATTCACTCCATGTCGGTGTAACATCCATATAGGAATTCACTCCATGCCATACAATGTACTGCTCCATATTTGCCCATACTGCAGCTCCTCCCGGACATATGTACCCGTACGCTCCATAAGCAGGACTGCTGTTCGGATCATAACTCATCCAGTCATACGTAATTCCGTTGTACGTATAGATATCACTGATGTATCTGCCAAAGAGACTCATGTGCTGATACGGTCCTGAGCAAATTGTTTCCCAGTTGGGAAGCATATTATAGATTTGAATCGCCATGACACAGGATGTCGGTCCGCATGCCCAGCCACCGTGGAATTCGTCCCTGGTATCATATAATTGATGTACATAAGGGACATTAAGGATGCTATTTGCTCTTTGCTTTCTCGACTTCTTTTCCCCGTGCAGGGGAATTTGCTCTCGATCAATGAGTTTTCGGGCGCTTAGAATGTTATTTTCCCCGAGTTCTGCTTCGTGCAACCCTCCGTCGACGAGAGAGATATAGAAAAGATGCTGCTCAGAAAGGAATGGTTCTGTTTCGAGCTCACCCGGTGTTTGAAATACCGTTGTTTTGTTCTCCACAAGGTCATAGATAGAAATATCTGAATTCACCAGCGTAGAGTGCTCGACTTCCTGTTTCACATAAATTACCTGTTTATTATCAACCCAGCGTTGATGGCAGCCTGTCCCTATGTACCGGACAATATCGTTACCGAAAAAGTAGATATACAATTCACCAGACAGAGATGCAAAAAGTATCATGCTGTCATCTGGTGACCATGAGGGATAGGCAAACCCCAGGTTTCCGTCCGTGATACATATCTTTTCATATCTGTCAAAGCCATAAATCCACAGTTGATCATTCTTATCGTTACATACGAAATAACATCCATTATGAGATATCGGTGAAAGATTTGAATAGGAGCCCACATCAATGCACCTTCGTCCTTTATCGTTGTAGATGACGAGTGTTGAATCAACTGAGAATACCACACTTCCATTTGACGATAGCGATGGATTTCCGCATAGTGGATACCATGCTGACTGAAAGGTCTGTCCTCTTGAGAAAGGACTATAGATGCACGCTCTCTGTCTTATTATGCCTTCATTTTCAGTAACTTCCTTAAATGCAATTATACATTGTTCTTCAGAAACGGAGAAATACCGTCCGCTTCCTCTTTCGGCTGAAATACGTACTAAAGAGCCATCGCTCCTGGTGAGAAGGAAAAGACCATTGCGTGATTCGATTGAAAACACAATATGGTCAGGAGGTAAGAAATGCGGTTGCGCGAGTCTTTTTTCTGCTATTTCATATGATAACAGATGAGCAGAAAGGAAAAGGATTAAAGCGGCAATAGACAAAAACCCGTTTAATAATTTTACACGTATTATTTTCGCCTCCGGCATGTGCTTAATCTATTTCGTGCATTTGTTTTTCGGTTCTTTTAATGGGAAGGTTGATGATAAAGGTTTGTATGTGCTGAATACCTTCTTCAACGTGTGGCTGGTGAGATCATCAAGGATTTTCTTCTCATTAACGTACTATAGCAAAGCGTAGAATATATTTCAACAAAAAAATCCTCTTCCGCGCAAGGCTTAATTTTCTTGACATTGTTATTGTAAGGTGATAAATTGTGTGCGGTTATAAAATGGATATCGGTGTTGCAGTAATCACGATCAGTGATCGGTCATATAGAGGAGAGAGGGAAGACGCAAGCGGTCCACTTCTCTCCCGTATTGTTGAAGAGAAATTGGGAAAGGTACTCCGGTATGCTATAGTACCAGATGAAATTGAAAGCATAAAAGGCGAAATCCTTGTATGTATCAATACAATAAAAGCAGATATTGTAATCACAACAGGGGGAACGGGAATTAGTGAACGGGATGTAACACCGGAAGCGACCGAGCACATAATAGAGCGGGTCATGCCTGGCATTGCTGAAATTATCAGGATAAAAGGGTTTGAGCATACACCAATGTCTCTGCTTTCTCGTGCAAAAGCAGGCATACGGGGGAAAACGATAATTGTAAACCTTCCCGGAAGCCCAAAAGCTGTTGAAGAATCGCTTGTTTACATAATCCCGGCTTTAAGGCATGGCGTTGAGATTCTCAAAGGTTTGAGTAAGGAGTAGAGAGAAAGCCGTGATTGCAGTGGATTCACAGGGAGCGAAACCTAATGTCTGATGAAGAACATAAGAAAACGGAAGAAGAAGAAAAAAAAGAAGAGATAGAAGAAGAGCCCAAAGCTGAGAGAAAGATGGGACTCCTGGACCATCTTGAGGAACTACGGAAACGAATTCTTTATTCAATGGTTGCCGTTATCGTTTGCGCAATAGTAGGATATGTCTTTTCTAACTCTATAATTAATCTTTTAACCGAACCTGTTGATAAACTGGTTTTTATTGCACCAACAGAAGCTTTTGTTGTAAAACTAAAAGTTTCATTGATCGGCGGTCTTTTTCTGGCACTACCGGTTCTTTTTTATCATTTCTGGGGGTTTATAAGCCCCGCATTGTATTCACATGAACGTAAGTACCTTTTTCTTGCTGTTCTGTTCTCAACAGTATTTTTCTTCATAGGCATTGTTTTCGCCTACATCGTTGTGCTTCCTGTTGGATTAGGTTTTCTTCTAAGTTTCGAGACGGGCAAATTGCAGGCAACCATCTCAATCTCGAACTACATGGCATTTATTACAAAGATGCTCTTTGCATTTGGTATTATTTTTCAGTTACCGGTTGTTTCGTTTTTCCTTACGAAGATGAGGATACTGAAACCGCGATTTTTGCGGAAGGGCAGACGAGTTGCGATTGTCTTGATTTTTATTGCAGCAGCGGTATTGACCCCTCCTGATGTTTTTACTCAATTACTCATGGCAGGTCCTCTGATACTCCTCTTTGAGATCAGTATCTGGGTTTCAGTCTTTGCGTCGAAAAATC
>CBDUQV010000106.1:0-6795 GCA_965369615.1 uncultured bacterium
CTTGTTTTTATCCTTGCAATGAATTATGGTGGAAGACAGGAGATTGTGGACACTGTAAAAAAAATAATAAGGGAAAAACGAAAACCAGACTCAATAAATGTTAAAACCTTTCGAAATTTCCTTTATGATAGCGAAATCCCTTACCCTGATCTTATTATCAGAACCAGTGGAGAAATCAGATTATCAAATTTTCTCATATGGGAAGCTGCATACAGTGAATTCTGGATCACCAAAACCCTCTGGCCTGATTTTAGAAAAAGGCATTTGCTTAAAGCCATTGTTCATTACCAGAAGCGAATACGCAAATTTGGCGGCGTAAACAATGCGTAAGAAACCAAATATCATATACCGACTCATTACAGCAGCCCTCTTTATTCCTGTTTTAATATACATAGCATATAATGGAGGATTTTATTTTCTTATTCTTGTTGAACTTGCCATATTTTTGGGAACATTCGAATTTTACGACATTCTGAGAGCAAAGAAAATGCAACCGTACAAGAAAATTGGTATAACAGCAGCATTGGTTCTTGGATTAACCGTTTATTTTCAGAGTTACGTGTTCACCTTTTTTGTCCTCACACTTCTTGTAATGTTTTTGTCTTTTTCCGAGATTTTCAGGAAAGAACACGATAGAGCAATCTACCATATAGCAACAACAATTTTTGGCATTATGTATATTTCCTGGCTTCTAAGTCACCTCACTCTACTAAGGGAACTGCCAACAGCAACCGGAAAAGCCTATCATCTTGGTTTTTCATACGTGCTCATTCCCTTCTTTATTGGTTGGGGATACGATACAGGCGCTTATTTTGCTGGAAAGAAATTTGGAAAACATAAACTACTACTTCGAATCAGCCCATCAAAAACATGGGAAGGTGCGATTGGCGGTTTTTTGCTGGCTCTTCTTTTTCTTTTTGCATATCAACAGCTATTCAAAATTACTTTTTTAACTAATTTTGATATTATCATGCTTGCTCTCTTCGGCTCATTTCTTGCTCAAATTGGTGATCTCGTTGAATCACTCATAAAGCGCGACGCGCGAATAAAGGATGCTTCCTCACACATACCCGGTCACGGCGGCATTCTTGATAGACTTGATAGCATTTTATTCGTTGCTCCCTTTGTTTATTATTTCCTCCGATTTTTCGCTCAAAGGTAAGATGAAAAAACTTGCAATTCTTGGTTCAACAGGTAGTATTGGCGTCAATGCATTGCGCGTAGTTGATAATTTGAAAAATGAATTTGAACCCATTGCTCTCTCCTGCTTTGGAAATGCCGAGCTACTGGCGCAACAAACTCTCACGTATCATCCTCAATTTGTCAATATGATTGATACGGAAAAAATACCGCTCCTCAGGGATAAGCTCATTGGAACAAAAACAACCATACTTGAAGGAAAGGAGGGGCTTTGCAGCATTGCATCAATGGAACAAGTTGACCTTGTTTTCAATTCTATCATGGGATCGGCAGGATTTCCTCCAACACTTGCAGCAATCAAGAAGGGAAAAAGGATCGCCCTTGCGAATAAAGAAACGCTTGTTTCCTATGGAACAATTATTATGAGCGCAGCGAAACAGTACAATTCGGAAATTATACCAGTTGACAGTGAGCACTCTGCTATTTTTCAATGCATCAATGGCAGAAAAAATCAGAAAATCAAGAGAATAATACTTATGGCTTCAGGTGGTCCTTTCAGGAACAGGGACGATATTCTGAATGTTACCATAGAAGAAACCCTACGGCATCCTGTGTGGCCAATGGGGAAGAAAATTAGTGTTGATTCAGCCACAATGATGAATAAGGCTTTAGAAATTATTGAAGCACATTACCTCTTTGATATTCCACCTGAAAGAATAAATGTCGTAATTCACCCTGAGTGCATTATCCATTCTGCAGTTGAGTTTGAGGATAATTCTATAATCGCTCAATTGTCAACCCCCGACATGACACTCCCTATCCAATATGCTCTCACGTATCCGGAGCGCAAACAATCAATAACAAAGAATCTTGACCTGACGCAAATTTCAAATCTCACGTTTGAGCCTGTAAACCACTTACAGTTTCCAGCTGTTTCACTGGCAGCCCGAGCGCTTGAGAAGGGAGGAACAACAACTGCTGTGCTCAATTCAGCAAATGAATACCTGGTGGATGCTTTCCTTAATAAGCAGATAGCTTTTCACACAATAACAAGGGTAATAACTGAAATAATCGATAAACATACAACCGTAGAAAATCCATCAATTCAGGAAATACAAAACGCGGAATTATGGGCGCGAACAGAAGCACAACAATACATAGTTAATGCTAAGAAATAAAAGAAAAGAGGTATCAGTACTTATAAAATGATTTTAACGATACTTTCAGGTTTGGTGCTTTTTACTGTAATGGTAATCAGCCACGAATTTGGTCATTTCATTGCAGCCAAGATAACAGGAATAGCCGTAATACGATTCTCCGTTGGGCTTGGCCCGAAACTGTGGGGTTTTAATTTCAAGGGAACAGAGTATTCACAGGCTCTCTTTCCTATAGGCGGCTATGTCAAAATGAAAGGTATGGACCCCGGTGAAATTAAAGGGGAAAAAGATGAATTCTTCTCAAAATCCATACTCGTCCGAACATTCGTGGTCCTTTCCGGACCTCTTCTTAATCTTTTACTTGCATTCCTTATTTACTATTTTTCGGCTTTTGTATTTGGTGCATCTGTCACTCCCGGTACATCAATAGAATCTGTAAATAAAACACAAGACCTTGCCGGAACAGTATTAAAAGGCGACGAGATAATCTCAATTAATGGAACACCGGTTTCCAACTGGTATGAGATATCACGTATTGTTGAGCAAAATCCTGACTCCCTCAATTTTCGAATAAAAAGGAATGATAGCATTTTTACCATCACTCTTCCCCATACCCCCGATCAAGATTTTCCCTTTGTTCCATTGATTGAACCCATTATCGGCGTGGTTGAAAAGAACAGCCCGGCATACAATGTTGGTCTTGAAAAAGGTGATCGGATCGTTTTCTTGAATGGTAAAAAAATATCCACTTTTGAGGAAATGAGAAAAGTTATCAGCTCAAATCCTGAGATGGAAATGAGCATTGAATGGTTAAGAGACGGTACACTTTTAAAAGGAACAGTTATTCCCATTAGGAAGAAGATACAGGTAAATGGTGAGATCAAAGAAATTGGACTGCTTGGTATTGTTGTAATGACCGAAAAACTTCGATTTGGTTTTCTTGCTTCTTTCAAAGAAGGAATCGTGAGGACCGGTCATAGTATTAAATTCATTATCTCCATTATTAGTATGCTCTTCAGGCGACAAATTTCCCCGAAATCGCTTGGAGGACCCATTGCTATTTTCCAGCTGGCAGGAGAATCAGCGCGTTGGGGATTAGAATTCTATCTTGGTTTTATGGCTCTTCTTTCCATAAATCTGTTCATATTCAACCTTATTCCATTCCCACCGCTTGACGGCGGACATATTCTCATTTTTGCCATCGAGAAGATCATACGAAAGAGACCAACCGAGAAACAGTATATGATAATACAGCAGGTCGGCTTTGCCATCCTTATCATCCTTATTGCATTCATTTTCTACAATGACATAATGAGAATACGAAATAAATAGAAGAAACTGTGAGATTTCAGCATCGAACTTTCACCGGCAATGTGCATTACCTTTTCTTTGCTATAACGCACAACTCAGTATAGGCG
This sequence comes from uncultured bacterium, assembly GCA_965369615.1. Lineage (GTDB taxonomy): Bacteria > Hydrothermota > E44-bin80 > E44-bin80 > E44-bin80 > SOKD01. The sequence continues at coordinate 3,716 of CBDUQV010000106.1, forward strand.
CTTTTTTGAGGAGATTGTTTTATGCAGGGGTTAAAAGATTTGTTAAAAACCTTCATCAAGAAACCAAAAATACTGAATGGGTCAATTCCAGTAATTTCAACAACACGATAATTATTTTCCGCAAAAAGCCTCTTCAAACCATTGTATGTATATGCTTTCTCGTATCCATGTTGCCAGAGTCCAAAATGGAGCAGCTGGTACAATTTCCATAATGAGTATCGGGCAGGAACAATAGTAATAACATACCCACTGTTTTTTACAATCCTTCTCATTTCGTTTAAAAGCGGGGCCTCATCCCTAAAATGCTCCATTAATCCTGCACTATATACAATATCAAATTCATCATCTGGGAAACCCGTTTTTCTGCAGTCAGCAACAACAGCATTTTGGATAACAGCTTTTATTGCATTGATTGCCTCTTCGCTCGTATCAAGCGCAAAACTTTCAACATCATCACGAGTAGTGTTTAGCAAACGGAGATTGGAACCAAAACCACACCCGACCTCAAGAACTTTCTTCCTTGCTGCATCTATTTTATCAAGATATCTCTTAAAAATAGTATCGCGTTCAGAAATGAGCCATTTCTCAGCTTCCGAAGTTTTGTATTCTTTCCAGTAATCGTCCCACTGGATCATGATAATTGGATAGTACGAAATAAAAATTTCACTCTCATGGTATTTTATTTTTCGTTCTGCTTACCGCTTGGTGAGTATTCCTTGGTGCCTGTCATTCCGGCATTTCCAGAAATGCTCTCAACCGGCGTGCTCTCGTTGGATGACGAAGTTTTTTCAGCGCTTTCGTCTCGATTTGCCGTACACGCTCTCTTGTGACATTAAACATCATTCCAACTTCTTCAAGCGTTTTCGGGGTACCATCGGTGAGCCCAAAACGCATTTCAAGTACCTTTTGCTCGCGTGGGCTTAATGTACCAAGTACTCTTCTCAACTTTTCTTGCAGCAAGACAAGTGCTGCTGAATGTGCTGGTGATGTAACCGTTCTGTCAGGTATGAAATCCCCAAGAAAGCTTTCCTCTTCATTTCCGATTGGTTTATCGAGCGAAATCGTACCCTGGGCAATTTTATAGACACTCTTTACTTTCGTTACAGATATACCAATTTTTTTTGAAATTTCATCAGGAGTTGGGTCTCTTCCATTCTCTTGAACAAGTTCCCTCGTTGCTCTGACAACCTTATGTATAACTTCTATCATATGCACCGGTACACGGATTGTCCTCGCCTGGTCAGCAATTGCCCGTGTAATCGCCTGTCTAATCCACCATGTAGCATAGGTGCTGAACTTGTATCCCTTTCGGTAATCAAACTTTTCCACTGCCTTCATTAAGCCGGTATTACCTTCTTGAATGAGATCAAGAAAATCAAGTCCCCGGTTTGTATAGCGTTTGGCTATGCTTATGACAAGTCTGACATTTGCCTCTATCATCTTTTCCTTAAGCTGTGATATTACTTTTTCCCAGATAGTAATGGTGTGCAGCAATTTCTTCAAATCCTTTGCAATTAAAATCTCGTCCTTTTCGATGCTTTTTAATTTTGATGAAAGATACAGTGTATCATCAACAGCCTTCTTAATTTCATCTTTGGATTTTTTCATTTTCTCAGCTGTTCTCTTTGTTATACGCTTTTCTGATAGTTTGATAATTTCATCATTCTCCAAACCAAGTGATTTAGCTATTCTTCTCATTCTTCCTTCAATTGAACGAATTTCGGAAACGAGTTCCTTGAGTTTTCCAACGGTTTTAGCAATTACTTTTTCCTGAATCTTCAATCGCGCAACCTTGTTTATGATCTTGTCATGGTATGTCTGTAATTTCTTTTGCTCTTCAAGGATTTTCTTTTTATATTTAAGTGTTTTCAGCCGTGTAAGGGATTCACAGTACTTTCTTCTTAATCGTTCTATGCCTTCCAGCAATCTCATAACTCTCTGTTTTTCCTTCCAGCCCGAATAATTATGAGGCCAGTCATTCACATCAACATGGATAAATTCCTCTATTCGAATGCTACTATTTTTGAGTTTGCTATAGAATGATACAACTTCCCGTAACCCAAGCGGGAGAGAGAATAGATTAGTGATAATCCGCATCCGACCATTTTCAATTTTCTTGGAAATGGAAACCTCACCTTCTCTTGAAAGGAGGAATACTTTTCCCATATCCTTTAAGTATATTCGTATTGGATCATCGATTCGTATGTTTGATTTGTACTTAGTAGATTTTGCTGTCTCAGACTTCTCCTGCTTCTTTTGCTGCTTTTCCTTCTCCTTCTTCACTGCATTTTCCTCGTAAACGATAACTCCAACGGCATCAAGATACATAAAGATATTTTCAAGCTCCTCTGGTTTGATAAATTCCTTTGGTAGTACCTTATTGAGCATTTGAAAGGATATTTTTCCTTTTTCAACGAATTTCAATATTTCCTCGATCCGAAATGTTCGTTTAATGACCAATATTTCCTCCAGCATTTTTTAAAAGTGATGCAATTCGGCCTTGCTCCTGCAAGAGCTCACGAACTGCTTTGTGATCATCTTCTTTTTTCTGAATTTCTGATTTTATTAGTTTCCATCTTTCTTTGAGCTTAATGATACGAATCCTCTTTATGTACTGACGAAACATTTTTTGAAAATCACTTTCAGGCAAATCATCTTTAATATTGAATACTGTTGATGAAACACGTTTTCTTTCTTTATCATCCTCTATTAAATCAAGAACATTCGCTATGCGTATCGCTTCCTTTCCTGCTCTCTTTTCGTTAATGTATGATAGGATCGATGATATTGAACTGGTAAAAAGTCCTTCGTCTTCAAATACTTTGAAAACCTCGCCATATCTCTCTGGTTTCATTGCCAGAAGCAGTACGAGATCGTTGCACATCTCCATCACCGATAGAACTGATGGTTCAAAATGATCTTTTGTAAGCTTTTTCCTTACTCCCAGGAAGATCGTCTCATCAACAGAGAGTTTCTTGGCAATTTTGCTGAGCCACTCCTGGCGTTCAGTTATATCTTTCACCTGCGCAATTGTTTTGCTCATTTCCTTGATGATTTCAGTTTTCTCAACGGGATTGTCG
>CBDUQV010000107.1:0-6773 GCA_965369615.1 uncultured bacterium
ATAGCAATTGGAACGGGAACGGATATTGCAATAGAGGCATCGGATATCACGCTGATTAAAGGAGATATTTCTTCTGTCGTAAAGGCAATAAAGCTTTCACTCGCTACATTCAGGAAAATTAAAGAGAACCTGTTCTGGGCATTCTTCTACAATTTAATGGCTATCCCGGCAGCCATATTAGGGCTTTTGCACCCATTGATTGCCGAAACGGCAATGGCATTCTCGTCAATCAATGTTGTAACTAATTCACTGAGGCTGAGAAAATTGAAGCTTTGAAGATGATTTACCGAGAACAGAAAAGAGACATCTTTGAAATTGCTGCAGCGATAATTGTATTCGTTTTCGCCTTTCTCACAGGACATTCTGTTTTCCTTAGGCTTATCTTTTTTCTTTCAAGTTACATTATAGCTGCGTATCCCATAATCCTGAAAGCAGTGAAAAATATCTTTCATGGAAAATTCTTTGATGAGAATTTCCTCCTCACCATTGCAACTGGAGGTGCTCTTGCCATCCATGCTTTTCCAGAAGCTGTCGCGGTTATATTATTTTTCAGAGTCGGCGAGCTTATTGAGGATAGTGCGGTAAACCGCTCCCGCCGCTCAATTAAATCACTTCTTGATATCCGACCGGATCATGCCAATGTTATAAAAGGAAAGAACATCGAACAGGTTCACCCCAAAGACGTTTCCATTGGAAATCTCATTATGGTGAGACCCGGTGAGAGGGTACCGCTTGATGGATCGGTACAGGAAGGGAAATCAATGGTAGACACCTCAGCATTAACAGGAGAATCAAGACCCCGCTTATTCACAAAAGGCGATGAAATCCTTTCCGGTATGATAAATAAAACAGGGCTTCTTACCGTCCAGGTTTCAAAGAAATTAGCGAATTCAACTGTGTCGAAAATACTCAATCTGGTGGAAAATGCAGCCGCAAAAAAATCTCCGACTGAGCGGTTTATTACAAGATTTGCTCGTTCTTATACACCGTCAGTTGTTTCTCTTGCCTTTCTGCTCGCCACGCTCCCCGTTCTCCTCTACAAGATACCGCTTACCGCGTCACTTTTTACAAGCAAGGTCATCTTCTCCGAATGGTTGTACAGGGCACTTATTTTTCTCGTAATATCATGTCCCTGTGCTCTGGTCATTTCAATACCGCTTGGGTTTTTTGGCGGGATCGGAGCAGCCTCACGCAGGGGTATACTCATCAAAGGTTCTCATTTTCTTGAAGGGCTAAACAATCTCAGAACAATCGTCTTTGATAAAACTGGAACCCTTACAAAGGGGATTTTCAAGGTTAATGCCGTAGTTCCATGCAATGGATACAGTCAGGACGAACTCTTGAGACTCGCGGCAGAAGCAGAGACACACTCAAATCACCCCATTGCACAATCAATATGTGAGGCATACGGAAAAAAGATTAATGAACAGACTCTTGAGAACTTCAAAGAAATAACAGGATTGGGAGTGAAAACAAAAGCAGAAGGAAAAGAACTTCTTGCAGGAAATGACCAATTTCTCCACCGGGAAAATATTGAGCATCCCTGTTGTTATACAGAAAGAACCGTTGTTCATATCGCTGTTGACAAGCAGTATGCTGGCTATATAACGATCGCAGATGAGATCAGGGAAGAAGCATACGAAGCTATTGAACAATTGCGGCATGAAGGGATTTCAAAACTGATAATGTTTACCGGAGACAGCGATGCCATCGCCCAAAGTGTTTCACAAAAACTCAAACTTGATGAATACTTTGCAGAACTATTACCCCACGAAAAAGTAGAGAAAATTGAAGCTCTCGGCAAGAAACAAAACAAAGGGCGAATTGCATTTGTAGGCGATGGAATCAACGATGCCCCGGTAATTGCCCGTTCAGATATCGGCATGGCAATGGGAGCATTGGGTTCCGATGCGGCAATTGAGGCGGCTGATATTGTACTCATGACGGATGACTTATCTAAGATCCCTGAAGCAATCAGAATTGCGCGAAGAACACGAACAATTGTCTGGCAGAATATTATTCTGGCACTTGGCATTAAAGCAGTAATAATGACATTTGCCATTTTTGGCATCGCTACAATGTGGGAAGCAGTATTTGCAGATATAGGAGTTGCTATTCTCTCCATCCTCAATGCATCGAGGGCGATACGAGCAGTACATATAAGCACATGCTGTAAGAAAACGTGATTACTTATTCGCCCTTGAAAAATTCGCGGGTGAAAATTTTCTTCAGCTTATATGAATTATCCTCTTTTTCAAACAGGAAACCGAGATCGAATTCGTACATCAGATCATATGTTCTGCCCATAATGAGAAGTTTGTTTCCTACCACAGCACAATGAAATATTTCTATGGATTTCAGATCGAGCCTGGACTTTGGGTTATGTATCTTACCGGCAATCTTATCTATTAGCTTGGGATATCCCTCCACAACCATCCGGTAGACCTCTCCAATCTCCTCGGTTGCACCAATTTCCACCTCGGATAAAGAGGGTTCTCCATTATGAACCACTTTACCGCTTATTTTGACAATGGTGCACTCTGAGGGATACGGCAAGCTCTCCTTGAGCGGAATATGAAAAATCACTGAATCGCTGAATGTCCTCACAAAACAACCCCCGATTGAGCTTACGTACACGCCGTATACCGAACAATGGGATCCCTTCTCGGGTGGTTTCAAACCGTTATGGCCATTCACCCCGAACCAGGGAATTCTTTGAAAGTAACCGGGGAATTCAGTGGTTTCAAGATACTCAGAGGGATCTTCAACCCACCTCTCTGATTCCTCACAGCCCAAAGCGAGCAATAGAATGAAAATGACAGAAAACCGAATCAAAAATATTGTAGGGGCGTTCAATTGAACGCCCCTACAATGAGCATGGAGAATATACATCTCTATTCTATTTTAATAAGCTTCCTAACAACCTCTTCTCCCTTATCGGTATTCGTAACGCAGAAATAGACACCGGTAGGAACAGGCTTATCATGGTTATTTTTTCCATTCCACGTCACAATCCTATATGTCTCCTTGCTTATTGATGACAGGTCTTTCACCTTCTGACCAACTATGTTATAGATTGCAATATCGACTTTCTGGTTTTTCTTTGCGGTAAGGAAAATCCTTGTTGAACCCTTAAATGGATTTGGGTAAACCTTAAAGAGTGAAGGTCTTGTAATGTCGGATTCTTCAACCCCTGTCTCCGCATCACCATAGTTGCCCGTTCTTCTCTGATTGCACCTGAACATGTTCCAGTACGTGCCATATCCACGCGCTTCCTTGCAGTCAATTGCAGAAGCCCCGAGCGCTGTACCGTAGAAAAATTCAAAATCTCCATCACCATCGGCATCCTCAACTGCCACGGTGGTCGGTGATCCAGCTGTTGCATAGGTAGCAAAGGTATCTCCATTTGCATTGTATATGTAGAGCCCTCCGTTATTTGCAGTAACCAGTATTTCCGGGGTGTTATCATTATTGAGATCGCTAAACACCACCTGAGAGCGTACCATGCTCCCGAGGTTAACGGGCCAACCACTCACCGGAGAACCATTGTGATGATAGGCGTAGACATAATTGTCGTCCGAACCAACGAAGACCTCCAGATCATTATCGCCATCTATGTCGGCAAATGAAGGGGAACTGCGAACATCGCCGCCGGTAGCAACCTTCCAGGCAAGGCTGCCGTCTGCATTGATCACATAGAGGCTGTCGTCTGTCGAGCCCACAGCGATTTTCATGCCCGAACCATCCATGTTCGCCATCGATGGTGCACCCCACACATTCCCGCCAATCGCACATGGCCAACCCGTAAGGGTAGCACCATTGGTATCAAATGCATATACATTTCCGCCATATGAAGCAACAATGATCTCCTCGATATTATCCCCGTTGATGTCACCCACGGCACAACCGGCTGCAATCATGCTCCCGTCAGGCATGGAAAGTGGAAAGTTTGCGTTGAAGGTTGTTCCATCTGCCTTCAATACATAGAGGTTTTTATCAAAGCTTCCCACAATTATCTCAAGCTCATTATCATTATCAAGGTCTGCCAGAGCAGGAGTAGCGATGACCGGACCCCCGGTAGCCTTGCTCCAAACCAGATTTCCGTAGCGGTCAACAAGATAGATATTGGTGTTGAATCCTGTGAAGGCGATCTCTATATCACCATCATTATCAACGTCACCACCTGCAGGAGAACCCCAGATCTTATTGGGAACGGTGTAGGGAAATGACGCAAAATCCTCGCCGAAACATGTTCTCCCGTGCAGGTTGCCCGTTTCTGTACCATATATGACTTCATTTGTTATGTTATCATTCAGATCAACCAAGAGCGGTGATGTTTTCACCTGCTCGTGGGCTATCGGCCATCCATGCTGCATCCAGCCAATCATCATCTCAAATTTGAGCTCCACCCAATAGGCACCACCGGTCCCAACAGCGGTTACATAGACGGTCATTGAACAGGGATCAATCGAGCCATCGCTGATGCACTGAACCACAAACGGATCACTCGTATTGTCCTTGGTCTGCCCCGGCAGTATGGTGCCAAAATTTGCCGTAGAATCTATAATCGCAATACGGGCATCGTTGGTTCTGAGCGTTGCATCAGTAAAGTTTGCATCATCCCAACCCTCCCAGTTCTGGATGGAAACAGCAATCTCGCCTGTCTCACCAGGATTCAAGACGCCATCGCCATCACCCCCCTGCGAATCATCCACCGTATAATCGATGAGCACGATATAGGGATATTCGGCATCTGCTATAGTCATCCAGCAGCCAAAATTATCAATTTGGCATTCGCCCCACTTGATGCGGAAATACCCATCTTCTCCCCAGTTTTTGCCCCAGCTGTTCTTCACGATCCAGCAGGAATCTGCATCATTCCAGCCGACAATCGCGACGCTATGTCCGCCTTCCATGCCACCCCATGTGTGCTCGTATACGCCGCCATTATAGGAGTAAAAATCCTCATACACGATAAAATCCACATGAATCGGTCCATATTGGCAGTACTCCTTAATGCCTATGATACCACCCGGTGATGTATAGCTCCAAGCGCTGGATTTTCTCTTTGTAAATTCGTAGCGTGTACAGCGGTCACTACAGGGAATCGCATCATTCGCCATGTACGGGAAGCACGCTTCTTCGGAAACGCCAACAGCCCTGAACCAATTCTGCGCATCCGGGTTGTTCCATCCACTGCAACCACCGGGTCCGCAGGACATCAGCTCCTGCTCGCTCAGATCCCAGTCCGGACGCTCCACATCCGCCTTGATATTTATCACGCCTTCAGCTTGAGCAAGCAAGCCAAAACAGACACAGGAGCCACATGCTCCCTGGTCCTGAACGCGTGTGATGTAGTTCTTGCCATTATGATTCCTCCAGTCGAGTGAATCATCATACAACCGGCTCGGGGGAAAGGCGACATTTTGATCCCCCTCTTCAGGAGTGGGCATCATATCGAGTATACACCCAAGACGCAAACGCCGTTCCTCTTTAGGAAGAATATTTATCGATGTGATCCCTGCTTGCCATTTCGCTCCCTTCTCCTTGATCGCCTCTCTGATTGCATCCAACTCAGCATCCGCAAAGAGACTTACCGCAAAAACAAGTAATAAAAGTACAAGGAAAACCCTTTTCATAGAACCTCCTTTTGTAACTATACAAATTTACTGCGAAATCATTGCATTGTCAAGAACAATCTTTTAAGTTCCACAACAATGCGATAAACAAAAACAAACTTGACAGTTCCCCTGTTTTCTGTAATAAGATAAGCACACAATGTGAGAGCCGGGTTCATTCGTAACATAAAAAATGAAAGGAGTATGCATGAAAAGGCTGGATAATGTACCAATTTTCAAGATCGGGAAGGTACGGGATGTTTATGAATTAGACGATAAACTGCTTATTGTTGCCTCTGACAGGATTTCTGCATTTGATGTGATATTGGACACTGAAATCCCTGATAAGGGGAAAATACTGACCCACATGTCTATCTTCTGGATGAATAAAACGCGTGATATAATCGAAAATCATCTTATTTCAGGTGATGTGGCAGACCTACCTGAAAATCTGAAGAATTATGCGCCCCTGTTGCGCGACAGGATAATGATCTCAAAAAAAACAGAATTGCTTCCCGTTGAAGCGGTGGTGCGCGGTTATCTCGCCGGTTCCGGATGGCGAGAATACAGGGAAACAGGAAGTATCTGCGGAATAAAACTTCCCGATGGGCTCGTTGAGGCAGATGAGTTGGATGAGCCCATTTTCACTCCGGCAACAAAAGCAACGGAAGGGCATGATATCAATATTACCGGAAAAAATGCTGCAGAGATCGTGGGAAAAAGCAATTTCGAAATTATTAAACAGGCAAGTTTAAAAATCTATGCATGGGCACGGCAGTATGCAAAAGAGCGGGGAATTATTATTGCCGATACAAAATTTGAGTTTGGCACATTGGACGACAGGATCATTCTCATAGATGAAATGCTTACTCCTGATTCATCCCGTTTCTGGCCACTTGATGAATATGAACCAGGGCGCCCTCAAATGAGCTTTGATAAACAGTATGTTCGGGATTATCTCGAAAGCACCGGCTGGGGAAAGAAACCTCCCGCGCCCTCACTTCCCGAAGAAATTGTGAGGAATACACAGGCAAAATACCGCGAAGCATATGACTTGCTAACGAGAGAATGAAGACAGTTTGATTGGTTGTATTAGTTTAATTAGTTTGATTGGTTAACGACGAGAACCACCAGAGAAGATAGAGTCTCATTAGT
>CBDUQV010000108.1:0-6748 GCA_965369615.1 uncultured bacterium
AAATAGCAACAGCAAGGTCAAATACATGCAGCAACGGAGAAATCAGTAAATAGCACATAGCAACGGCAAAGTCAAATGCGCACAGCAACGGAGAAGTTAGCAAATGGTTAATGGCGAATAGTAAACTGTTTTTATTTGGTAATAGGCTCTATGCTATAAGCCATACGCCAATGGTGCGCTGAAGGCGTGCAATTACAAAGGGGGTTGTATGAAAATAACACCGCTTGATATCAGAAAGCAGGAATTCAAAGCCACGTTCAAAGGATATGACAAGAATGAGGTTAATGTGTTTCTTGAGATGATAGCAAAGGAAATGGAAGAGCTCATCAAAGAGAATACCATTTATATGGAGCAGTTGCGGGATCTTGATTCAAAGATAGAAGATTACCGAAGAATGGAAAAAACCCTTCAGAATACATTGACCAGCGCTCAGAAAACAACAGATGAACTTCGGAGGAATGCCGAGAAGGAAAGTGAGCTTATTCTCAGAAATGCACGAATACAGTCAGATCATATCCTCGAGGAAGCACGTTCTCAGGCAAACAAATATCAATCGCAGATTGCTTCGCTGAAAAGTCAGCGCGATACATTTATTGCCCAGTTCAAAGGATTGGCTGAAGCTCAATTAATGGTTCTTAATAGAAGCTGGGAAGAACTCGAGGTTGAAGAATTGCCCGTTGGATCCGAGAAGAAGGAAGAACACCGTTCCTCTGAGAAAAGGGAGATGAAGCGGGGAGGACGTGAGTCTTTGAAAGGTTTTGGAGACCTTTTCAGATAAGAGAGAAACTATTGATAAAACATTTTTCTGTGTTGCTCTATTGTTTATTCGGGTTTATGATGATTGCAGGATGCAGTAGTGAATCTGCTGTAAAACTGAAACGGGCACAGGAACACTTCGACAACAGTGAATACACAATCGTTATCAGAATTCTGGAAACAATTAATCCAGTAAAAAGGAATTCGCGTGTTAATTTGTTGTTAGGAAAAGCATATGCAATTCAGTTTGAATTCGAGAAAGCTGATCATGTCCTCAGGAGTGCATTTGAACAATTTCCTTCTACCAAGGATAGCCTTATTGCTGCTTACCTTACCATGGCGAAAAGGTTTGAGAAGAGAAAGCGGGTTGACCTTGCAATTAAGGCATACTCGTCTCTTCTGGGCATAGAGAGTGAATACAATATTGGGAACGGTTTTTATGTTCTTGGACACCATTACTATGAGAGTAATGATCTTGTAAGAGCAATGCAGTTTCTTGAAAAGGGTGTTGAGACCATTTCCGATCCCCGGATCCTGAAAAAAGCAAAAATCGAACTCATTGATATTTATGAATCAGTTGGAAAGCTCAAAGAGGCTATCGAGATTTCAGCAAATGACCCAACCACAGATATTATTTACCGAAGAGGGAAGCTTTCATTTCAGCACGCAAAGAGCCTGTTCAGCGCAAAGGAATTTGATTCGGCGCTTGCTTACTGCGAGTCGGTTATTATCATTAATACTCCGCAAACAATAATGGATGATACCTATTTCCTTATGGGAGAGATACATGCTTCGAACAACAACTATAAGAATGCAATCAAATGCTATAAAGAAGTGATGAAATTTGATAAATTTGGAAACAATAAACTTGCAGCAATTGCAAAGAAAAAGATAGAGGTTTTGACCCGTTTTGAATAGGGGGTATGGTGAAGATTCGAGCATTATTATTGCTTATTACGCTGTTATTGCTGAATTGCACAAAAGAGACGATTAAACAGGGTATCGCGTCTGATGAACTGTTCAAGCTCTCCAAGGAGTATTATGATAGAAAAAAATATGGAACAGCCGTTGAGGGTTTCAAGAGGTTCATCTTTGAACATCCGGGAAGCGAGTATATTGATGATGCTCAGTTCTATCTTGGAGATTCATATTTGCAAACACATGATTATGAAAACGCAGCAGTTGAGTTTAGATTTTGCATTCAAAATTTTCCAGAAAGTCCCTATCTTGATGATGCACACTATAAGCTTGGCGTAACATATTACAAAGCTTCACCAGCGTATTACCTTGACCAGAAGAGAACACGGGAAGCTGTTAAGGTCATTGATCGTTTTATCACACGTTTTCCGGAAAGTGAATGGATAGAAGAGGCAAAGGGTATAAAAGAGAGATGTTTCGATAAATTATCCAGGAAAGACCTTGAAAACGGAAAACTGTATTGCAAACTCGGACACTATAAAAGTGCCAAAATATACTTTGACGATATTATAGAGCAATACCCTTCATCCTCTCACATTGAAGAAGCGAGATTTATGCTTGCTCTCTGTTACATGAAGCTTGGCAGGGAAGAAGAAGCAAAAGAAATTTTCGAAGAGTTAACGGAGAACAACGGTAAGTTTTCGAAAAAGGCAGAGAAGGAGCTTACCAAATTAAACAAGAGGGAATGAGAAGGGTATTGTTTTTTGGTGGAACGTTTGACCCGATCCACTATGCCCATCTGATCATAGCTGAGGATATTCTCCAGGAACAGAAAATTCAGACAATTCTTTTTTTGCCGTCATTAAGACCTCCCCATAAAGAATGTGCTGCCTCTTTTCATGACCGTGTTCGTATGGTCAATCTTGCAATCGGTGATAATGCTGCATTAAAGTGCAGTGATATTGAGAGTGTATTACCTGCTCCGTCTTACACTATCAATACGCTCAGGGCACTCAAAGAGAAGATGCAAATCGACCATATTGGTTTTATCATTGGCATGGATTCAGCGGTTGAGTTTGATACATGGAAAGACCCGGATGCACTTCTCGATGAATTTGAAATTTTGGTCATTGAAAGACCTGGATACTCTAAAAATGACGTATCTGAACGCTTATCGAAGAAGATGAACTTCCTTAGAACGAGAATGATTGATATCTCTTCAACAGAAATTCGAGAGAGAATTAAAAACCGAAGGGATATCAACTATCTTACCCCGGATGTGGTTATACACCACATTATGGAGAAAAGTCTGTACCGGTAGGATTCTATTCGAATTCACAGAAGATGACACAAAAAAGCAAGAAACGATTAATTCTCGTTGATGGTTCAATGATGGTCTACCGTTCATACTTTGCGTTTATCAAAAATCCGCTGGTAAATTCAAAAGGAGAAAATACGGGCGCTGTCTTTGGCATTGCCAATTCACTTTTAAAAATTCTAAGTAAAGAGAAGTTTACACATATTGCGGTTTGTTTCGACACTGCCGTACAAACATTCAGGCATAAAATGTACAAAGAGTACAAGGCAACAAGGGAGAAGATGCCTGATGAACTTGCAGATCAACTTCCGGTTGTTAAAGAACTCATAGAGGCGCTTGGTATACCGGTTGTAGAAAAAGAGGGATTTGAAGCTGATGATGTAATGGGTACACTGGCGAAGCGAGCTCTCTCAAAGCAGTTCTTCGTTTCTCTCATTTCCTTTGATAAGGATTTTATGCAATTGTTAACGGAGGACGAAATTAATATTATAAAACCCAGCAGGGGTAAAATTAGTGAAGAGATTATTACCGCGGAAGGTGTGAAAGAAAAGGTCGGGGTTACTCCTCAGCAGATTGTGGACTATCTTACTTTGGTTGGTGACACATCAGATAATGTGCCAGGCGTTCCCGGAGTTGGTCCGGTAACAGCGGTAAAACTCCTGCAAAATTTTGGAACCGTTGAAAATATAATTTCCCAGAAGGAGAGGATCCCTTCAAAGAAAATTCGATCAGCGATCGACGAGGAAAAAATTAAACTCTCCAAGAAACTTGTTACGATAGATACCGATATGAATCTTCCTATTACCATCGACTCCCTGTTCTACAAAGGGAAAGACAAGCTTCGATTAAAGGATTTGTTTGAAAAGTGTGAATTCACTTCTCTTGTGGCACAGTTTGACAGTGAACCAAAAGTGAGACCTGTATTCAAAGAAATTAAGCAAGAGGAGATTGAAAGCATTACGAAAGCGATCAAAGGAAAGGTGTCGATGGAATACCTTTCCTTTGATGATTCACTGCAACTCTCATTGACATCAGGGGGCACAACATGGGTAACCGGTGTTTTTGAGAAAACTGCTTTTCACCCTCAAGATATCAGGTCATTACTTGCTGAGAAAAAGACGGTAAAAATTTCATCAGATGTGAAATCTCTCATGCACCTCCTGGATGCTGAAGAGATTGACACTGAAAAAGGATTTTTCGATGTATCGCTTGCTTCGTATCTTCTTGATCCATCCAGAGGGAATCATGCAATTGATTCAGTATCAATCCGTTTTGGGAACATCTCGCTCCTCGGGAAGGATGAACTGGTGAAGGGATATATGAAGGGCAAAGTGGAAGAAGAGGAATTAAAGCAAGAACTTTCTCGTTGCTCTCAAACGGGCATGATGCTCTATCCGGTGCTCAAGAAAAAGCTTGTGCAGGAATGCCTGGAGAAACTATTCGATACGCTCGAGATGCCGCTTGTTTCTGTTCTTGCAAGGATCGAAAGGACAGGTATTTTATTAGATATACCGTTCTTTGTTCATTTGAGCAAAGAGTATGATAAAAGGATTGATGAAATTGAGAAGAATATTTTCAGCATTGCAGGTGAGGAATTCAATGTCCGCTCACCAAAACAGTTGCAGAAAATTCTCTACGAGAAATTGAAGCTCAATCCTCCTCGAAAGACAAAGACAGGATTTTCAACAGATTCTGATGCCCTTCTGATACTCACAGCGGACCACGATTTGCCGAAGGAAATTTTGAAGTACCGTGAGTTATTCAAATTGAAATCGACTTACATTGATGCGTTACCAAGGCTTGCCGATAAACAATCGAGGGTGCATACAACACTGATTCAAACAACCGCTGCGACCGGGAGACTTACATCAAGAAATCCCAATCTGCAAAATATTCCAGCGCGAGGCGATATGGGCAGAACGATACGAAAAGGATTTATCGCACCAAAGGGGAAGAGGCTTTTATCCTGTGATTACTCACAGATAGAACTCCGCATCCTTGCTCATCTTTCGCAAGATGAAAACCTAAAGGAAGCCTTCTTCAATGATGTTGATATACACAGAAGGACGGCTTCAAGTATCTTCCAAATACCTGAAGATGGGATAACCAGGGAAATGAGGAGGAGGGCGAAGATTGTAAATTTTGGGATCATTTATGGGATGAGCCCCTACGGACTGGCTAAAGAACTCATGATAACACCGGAAGAGGGGATGAGCGTAATCAATATGTACTTTGATACATACCCGAAGGTCAAGGAGTGGATCGATAACATTACTAAAAAGGCGGAAGATAAAGGCTATACTGAGACACTTATGGGAAGGAAAAGAAGAATAGTGGAATTGCAGAGTAAAAATTTCAATACAAGGGAATTCGGAAAACGTATCGCCGTTAACACTCCGGTTCAGGGTTCTGCAGCGGATATCATCAAACGTGCAATGATCAATATAGATAAAAGGTTAAGAAAAGGATTAATAGATGCAACAATGATTCTGCAGGTTCATGATGAACTGCTTTTTGAAGTTAATTCCACCTGTATTGATGAAGCTAAAGAACTGATTGTTTACGAAATGGAGAATGCTGTTCAGCTTTCGGTGGGGCTCAAGGTTGATGCTGGGATTGGAAATAATTGGTTTGAAGCACATTGATCTCTCCCTACCAGCCTCAGCTTTTCACCTCACACCCAAAGGATAAAGGATGAAGGATAAAGGAAAAAGTGAAATCTAAACACCCACCACAAAGACACTGAGACACAGAGTAATTCTGTAATTTGTAATTAGTAATTGCAGGGCGTTCAGTTGAACGGCCTTTTGCTTTTATTCATCTTTTGTAGCCGCAGGCTTTAGCCTGCGAATATAGCCATACTTACGTCTTGCCTTTTCTCCGATACACCGACACACCGTTACTCCGTTTCTCTCTACATTCCAATGGCTCTTGCATAGATCTCAAGGATGCGGTCAGTGATGGTTTGCCAGTCATACTGTGTTGCGCTCTGTAAACCCTCTGCAGTCAATTTTTGCTGCAGTGTTTCATCGGATAAAACCGATATGAGCTTCTCCTTAATATCTTCTGGAGAGTGAGGCTCAAAGAGGAGTCCGTTGTCTCCATCCTTTATGACCTCCCTGTATCCATCGATATTTGATGCAATAACAGGGACTCCCGAAGCCATTGCTTCGATCAGTACAATGCCGAATGTTTCACCACCGAGTGCAGGGGAACAGTAGGCATCGCAGGAGCGGTAAACAGAAGGAATGTCCTTATTTGGAATGAACCCAAGGAAATGCACATAATCCGTTAGTGCATTCTCTTTTACAAAATGTTTATAAGTAGATTTTTTTGGACCGGTACCGGCAACAATGAGATGGACATCCATTTCTTCCCTCAGAAGTTTAAAGGCTGAAAGCAATTGACCGAGTCCTTTGCGGATATCAAGCCTTCCAAGGAAGAGAATTTTTTTGCCCTGCAAACGTGCAATCTTTTTGTGTTTTTCCCCGGAAGGGGTAAACCGTGATATATCAACGCCGTTCGGCACGATACAATAATTACCGGGAATGTATGGCTTAATAAAGTTTACAGCGATAGGTGAAACACCGATGCGCGCTTTCAGTCGTTTGTAGAAAGGAAACATTTTTTGATAGAGTCCTGCCCCGATGGTTAGCTTACTGAATCCCGTTGTGTGGAAGGTGGCAACACAGGGTGCGGGCGAGTACTTGAGAGCCCAGTGAGAAATGCCAGGAAAGAATGGACCATGCAGGTGTA
>CBDUQV010000109.1:0-6713 GCA_965369615.1 uncultured bacterium
AAAATTCAAAAATGTTCTAACAAGTCTTGATTTTGAGAGAATGATTAGCAGAACCGGAATTCATCCCGATGAAATTAAAAAACCTAAAGATGGGAAAAAGCCGAGAAAAATCGCAATCATACAATGTGTTGGTTCAAGAGATAAGGATAGAGAGTACTGCTCAAGTGCCTGCTGTATGTATGCAATAAAGGAAGCGAGGAAGATAAAGGAGATTTCAAAAGATATCGCTGTTTCTGTCTTCTATATGGATTTAAGAGCATTTGGAAAAGGACATTACCGATATGTTCGGGATGCTGAAAATAGAGGAGTTGAGTTTAAGAACTTCAGAATCCCTTCAGTTACCGAAGATACGGATGGAAATCTTAT
Organism: uncultured bacterium; assembly: GCA_965369615.1. Lineage (GTDB taxonomy): Bacteria > Hydrothermota > E44-bin80 > E44-bin80 > E44-bin80 > SOKD01. The sequence goes on from CBDUQV010000109.1 coordinate 367, forward strand.
TATTACGTATGAAGAAGAAGAAACGATAAAAAACGAAACATACGATCTCGTTATTCTTTCAACTGGTCAACAGATAAAAGAAGATACAAAGAAGATGCTTGAAATTATAGGCATAAAAACTGATGAGTACGGATTCGCAGTAGGAAAGAAATTTGAAACGTTTAAAACAGAAAAGGAAAATATATATATTGCTGGAAGTGTTTGCGAGCCCAAAGATATAGAAAGTTGTGTTATCGAAGCGAGGGCTGCTGGTTTCCTTACTGCCGATCAAGCATCAGAAGAAAAAGACTCATTTGAAACACTTGATATCGATTACAGAATTCCCAAGTTTGGTATATTTATCTGTCTATGTGGTGGTGTTATACAAAAGAACCTTAATACAGGAACAATAAAGAAAGCGTTAGAAAATCAGCCTGATGTTGCCATCGTTGAAGAGATTGATCTAATATGTCAGGAAAACCGCCTTGATACAATAATGAAAAAGGTGAAAGAGAAGGATATAACCCGTATTATTTTTGCCACATGCTCTCCCGCAAAATATGAGATACTGATAAGGAAATCTATCGAAACCTGCGGATTCAATCAGGCAATGGTAGATATTCTCGGTCTTCGAGAGCATATTGCATGGTCGTATGAGCACGGTGGAGAAGATGTAGCGATACAGAGAATCAAAACTCTTATGGAGAAGCTCAGACTTGCAGAACCAGATAAAGAAACAACAGGAAAGGGAACATCCACAGCCATTATTATTGGTGGAGGTGTCGCCGGTATGGCGGCAGCACACAATCTTAGCATTAAAGGGGTAAAAGTTCATTTGGTGGAGAAAAGTGATTCTCTTGGTGGTAATGCAAAAAATCTGGCAAAAACACTTGAGGGTGATGATGTGATAACGTATCTTGAATCAGTCATTAACGATGTTACAAAGGATCCAAATATCACAATACATTTTGAGTCTGAGATTTCATCTCTTTCCGGCACTGCTGGAGCGTTTGTCGTTCAAATACAGAAAGGTGAAGAGAAAAATAACATTACTGCAGGAGCAATTATAGTCGCCACCGGAGCAAATGAATACGCTCCCACAGAATATCAATATGGGGAAAATAATAAAATAGTAACACAGGTGCAATTTGAAAAAGTATTGAAGAATTCTGGTAACGTACCGAAATCAGTTGTAATGATCCAATGTGTTGGTTCACGCAATGATGAGCATCAATGGTGCAGCAAGGTATGCTGCAGTGATGCGATCAAGAATGCACTTGAACTGAAAGAAAAGAACAAAGATATCGAAGTTACCATTTTGTACAGGGATATGATGAGCTATGGAAAAAAGGAACTCTTCTTCAAGAAAGCTCGAGAAAAAGGGATTAACTTCATTCGGTTTAAAAAGGACAATGAGCCACAAGTTTCAATATCCAATGGTTTTATAGAGGTTATCGTAAAGGATTTGTTACTTAATAGAAAATTAAAATTTGAACCGGAAACACTCGTCCTGAGTACGGGTATTGTTCCACATGACAGCAAAAAGCTGAGTGAGGTCTTAGGGGTTGGTCTTGATGAAGATGGATACTTCAAAGGTGCAAATCCAAAATTCAGACCTGTTGAATCTGAAAAAACCGGTATCTTCTTTGCGGGATTGTGCCGAGCTCCTTCTACAATCAAGGATGCAGTGGCAGAAGCAACTGCATCGGCAGGGAAAGCATTGCTCTTCTTGAGAGAAAAACTATTAATACAAAGGAGAACCGTCTCTGAAGTTATCGAACGCTGGTGTGCAGGTTGCGAATTCTGCGTTGAAGCATGTCCGTTCGATGCGCGTTACCTTGATGAAGAAAAGAAAGTTGTAAAAGTAGAAATACTTAGTTGTGTAGGATGCGGTAACTGCGTAAGCATCTGTCCAAGCGGCGCAAGTAAACTGAAAGGCTTTAGAGATAGACAGGTTATTGGTATGATTGATGCCAGTACATAGGAGAATAAAGGACAAAAGAAGAGAGAAAAGGAAAAGTGAAGAGCAGAACAATATATAAGATAATTAAAAACATGTTTATGCCAAAGCAAACAGAAAAAAGAAATAACAGTAATGACCGCATTTCAAAATCCAATATTTTAGTGAGGAAAAGATTGGGTGATTTGAAATCAGGTTTTTTCTCAGATTCAGGATTTAGAAATCCGGATTATTGATTTGATTAATATAAGGAGGTTTAATGAGTGATGATCCTATTATGGTGAAAAATTTAGATAAGGCATTCAAGTATCGAGTGGTTGAAGAACCAGGGGGTGAGCATCTTATGAGATGTTATGCCTGTGGCACCTGTACTGCATCATGTCCTGTAAGAGCAATTGATGAAAGCTTTAACCCGAGAAAGATCATCAGGATGGTAATTCTGGGAATGAAGGATGAGGTGCTGAAAAGCAAATTTGTATGGCTTTGTTCTACATGCTATGTGTGCCAGGAAAGATGTCCGCAGGATGTCGTGATAACCGAGCTTATGAATGCACTAAAAAATATTGCTGTTAAGGAGGGATATATTCACCCGGGTGTGGCTTCACAGGCTAAAGAAATTGCAAAATTCGGCAGGGTGTATGAGATTGATGATTTTGCGAACAAAAAGAGAGAAAAACTGGGGTTACCTGTTCTCAAATCAAATCCCTCAGAAACGCAAAAAATATTTGAAGCTACCGGTATCGACAAGTATATCAAAGATCCAGAGGAGGAGAAATGAAATATGCTTTTTTCCTGGGTTGCACCATACCTGCCAGAGCTATGAATTACGAGATTTCAACAAGGAAAATAGCGGAAAAGCTCGGGATAAAACTTATAGACCTTGAGAATTTTGCATGCTGTGGTTTACCAATAAAATCGGTCGATTTTTTAAGTTCAATTGTTATGGCTGCAAAAAACATAGCGGTTGCTGAAGAAAAGGGGCTTGATATATTAGTCCTGTGCAATGGCTGCGCTGTTACGCTTGTTGAAGCTGATCATCTATTGAAACACGATGAGAAAATGAAAAAGAAGGTAAATGAAATACTGGCAAAATTTGGAAAAGAATTCAAGGGAACCATTAAAGTGAAACATCTTGCGCAGATACTCTACGAGGATGTTGGAGTTGAGAAGATATCAAAGGCAGTAAAATATCCGCTTGATAATTTTAAATTTGCAGCACATTACGGATGTCATTATTTCAAGCCATCGGTTGTTTATGAATGCTTTGATGACCCTGAGTTTCCAGTATCACTTGACAATCTTATTCAGGCTACCGGTGCTCCTCCAGTTGAATATACAACAAAAACATCATGCTGTGGTGGTGGTATTCTTGCTGTCTCACAGGACATTGCGCTCAAAATGACAAAGGTTAAACTTGACGAATTGTACAAAAGGAAAGTGGATGCACTGGTCTCGATATGCCCGTTCTGCAGTGTAATGTATGATGCTAACCAGAAATCAGTGGAAAAGGATTTTGAGGGTGATTATGACATTCCTATTCTTTACTATCCTCAAATTCTTGGACTTGCTCTGGGAATATCACAAAAAGAGCTTGAATTCAAACGAAATCGCATAAAGCCAAAAGAGATGGTAGAGCGATTTGAGAAAAAATACAGCTTAGCAGAAGAAAAACAGTAAAGGATTGCAATACAATAAAAAAGGCGGACATAGAGTCCGCCTTTTTCTGTCATAGACTGAACAACTTACTTGATCTTGTACATGAAATTCACACCAAAAAGAATATCATACATGGATTCCTTCTCGGTATTTGTATCCTCCATATCACCCGTCAGATTATACTGAAATCGGACATAAGGCGATATGCCCATTCCGGGCATCATACCAATATTTGCGCCAACTCCGACCTGCAGCCCAAAATCGGTTTCAAGATCTTCGGAATCGATATCCCATGTTGTATCTACTTCAGCTGATGACATTGAAATAGAACCACTTAAGTTCTTTATTAGTGATGGGCCAACTGCAAAATAGGGTGATACGGTCGGCATTGCCATTTTGTACTTAAAAAGAACAGGTACTACCAAATTATTTGTCTTTATTGAAATATCGCCTTCCGCACCATCTATGTCACCGGACCATGAATAGTTATACATGGCATACTGAACATCAACTTCAGCACCAATCATGGGCAACAAATCCAATTCAAGCACAATACCGCCCCCGAAACCAATTCCCGTCATATTATCCATATCTGGCTCATCAAGATTGAGGGTATGGTATCCACCGCCCACATTCGCGCCAATAGAAAATCCCTGTCCAAAGACCAGTCCACAAGCAAGCAAACTAACAGTTATTGTTAATAAAACTCTCATTATCAACTCCTTCCGAAATTTATTCAGCGATACTGAATAAATAACTCACCTCCTCTCGTATGGATTTTCAATTTCCTACCAATAAATTCTCGATATGTCAAGGGAAAAATGGGACATTGTCCACGTTTTGATACCAGTATGTTTATTATTCGCAGTATCGACTTTTTTTCGTTTATGCTGAAAATAATGAATTTCCTGCGATCAAAACGATCATGAGGTTGCTCCGCGCAAAGCAATACTGCATTTTAAATGAGGTGTTCCTGAACCCATCCCCTATCAAGCTCATATTTTTCCATAAGTTCTGTTTCATGTGCATATTCTTCAGCTGTTATTTTGCGAGATAAAATGGGGTCATCAAGAACCATAAAACAGGGGAAATATTGATCCATGAGACTGATGTATGTTTTCTTTGATATTTGAGTGCTCAAGAATTGAAAAATATCCTCTGTTCCTGAGACATTCTGCGGCAGAACAAGATGGCGGACAATAATCCCTTTCTGTGCAATTTCATTTTCATTTAATACAAGGTCACCAACCTGTTTATGCATTTCTGCGACAGCCCTCCTGTTAACGGGCGCATAATCTTTTGCACCGGAATACCGTTCGCTCAATGCTGCATTACTGTATCTCATATCAACAAGATAGATATCTACAATTCCTGAAAGCAGTTTCAGGCATTCCACACTGTCATAACCGCTTGTATTGTACACGATTGGAATTGAAAGTCCCCGTTTCTTTGCTCCGAGAATACCTTTAATAATCTGCGGAATATAATGATTGGGAGTGACAAAATTTATGTTATGAGCACCCTTGCTCTGTAATGTAAGCATCATGCGTGCAAGTTCAGCAATGGAATAGTACTCACCTGTTCCCAGTTGACTGATTGAATAGTTCTGGCAGTATTTACAATGCAGGTTGCAGTTAGAGAAGAAAATTGTTCCTGAGCCACTGTAACCAGATAGCGGAGGCTCCTCACCAAAATGAAGATTAGAACTTGCTATCTGCACCCGCCAGTCGCTTTTACAAAATCCGAGTTCTCCTTTTATCCTGTTTACTTTGCACTTGCGAGGACAGAGAGTGCAATCAAGTAATCCCCGGTAACCCATTTCGATTTTTCTCCTGAATTCAGTATCAGATAATGATAGAAAGAGAGGCTTGATTTTCATAATTCTCACTAACTGTTGTTGTAGGCGCAGGCTTTAGCCTGCGGACTTAACCTACGCACCCTAAAGGGTGCGGCTACAAAACATCAATAGCAATTCCATTCTGTATTCACGCTGTATTGTTGTAGGCGCAGGCTTTAGCCTGCGAGTTGGAGTAGCAGAGCTTGCTCTGCGAAGCTAACGTACGCACCCTAACCCTGTGTAATACCATTATGTATAAAACCTTTTTTATTACACGGGGTAAAGGGTGCGGCTAGCATTTATTCCTTTTAAGAATAAATGTTCTGCATTTTTCAAAGAACTCCACTGCGGTCTTGGTGCAATAATCGCGATATGTTCTCTCCTGCGCTTTCCATGCACCTGCAACATACATTAACGTTATTTCCGCAAAAATACCATCCCGCAGGTAAATCCTGTGAGCATTATCCTTTGTTGTTGCCAGAATAACTTTTGAAAGGGTTATGTATCCGGGATCTATATTAATGCTCCTTTTTCCTTCTTGAGCAAGCTCTTCCTCAATTCCAATCGTATTATTCTTTATATCGGCTATTGTATCAGGCTCGATTTTGTAGTCAAATAACACCCATTTTCTCAGCAGCTTCTCCCCCATTTCATCATCATAATAATCCGTAAAATTAAATGCTATTGTTTCACTTGTTACAATTGGTTTTCCAAATTCCTCTGACAATCTTTCTATTGCTTTCATGTGAGAGGACTTACGGAAAATCAAACCAGTGAAGAGATATGATGTTTCGCGTTTCATTCATGTCATACTATCAAAAATTATTATGAAGTCAAGAAAAATCAAACAAAACAGTTCCTGAACCATGAACAAAAACAAAATTCACGAACATTTTTAACGCAAAGACCACACAT
>CBDUQV010000110.1:0-6701 GCA_965369615.1 uncultured bacterium
AGTGTTCTTTCGTTATAGTACCCTTGTTGCCTCTCACAAAAACTTTTGCACTTTCGTGTCCAGTTCTTTAAATCGAAAATATTTGCTTATTATTTATTACACTTCATCACTTTCTCGTTTTGTCAAGTAAAGAATATCATCTGCTGGTATATATCCAAGTGATTTTACCAGTTTTATAGAAATGAAATTACTCTTTTCAATCAAGAGTGCAATGATCCTGATCCCCCTTTTTCTCAAAGCGGATTCGCATTCATGTATCATTAGTCTGGCAATACCTTTACCTCTCTCTTTCGGTACTACAGCAATACGGTTAAGCCATCCCTTTCTCCCCTCCGTTGATGCAACGATAACACCAACGAGTTCACCACCAATTTCTGCGCCAAGAAGAAGGTCAGGGGTTTCCGTAATCTGCTTCGCTATTGCCTCTTTGCTTTCTCTTCCTTTCGGTTTATAAGGAAGTCCCGCCTGTTCCCATATTCTCACCATGGAATCATAATCAGCAATGGTTAATTGGCGAATGGTTACATTCTGTCCGTTACGACGCGCACACAATTCCCTCCCCCTTTCTTTGCACGATAACAAGCCTTATCGGATACCATAACCAGATGAGTCTTGTCATCTCCGTCAAGTGGATACAGCGCAATTCCAATGCTCAACGAAATTCCTGACTTTTTTCCCTCTTTCTCAGCCTTTTTGCGTATTCTCTCGGCAACAGCTCTGGCAAACAATTCATCCGTCTCCGGAAGTACGGCAATAAACTCATCACCGCCGTAACGACAGATAAAATCAATATCCCGAATACTGGATTTCATTACTTTTGCATATTCAACAAGCACTTTATCACCCGCAAGGTGTCCATTTCTATCATTGTATTTCTTGAAATTGTCAAGGTCGATAAGGAGTAAGGCAAACGGGCGATTGTACCGCTCAGACCTTCTCAACTCTGCATCAATCATCATATCGAAGTGCCTTCTGTTCGGTAAACCAGTTAAAGGATCCGTCAGGGAAAGCGCCTTTGTCTCCTCGTACAGTCTTGATTTTTCTATTGCATTTGCAATCTGGGCTGCTATTGACGATAGTAACTTTATCTCCCATTCATCAAATGCATCGTATTCATTGCTTTCAACATCAAGAACTCCAATAATCCGATTTCCAATCTTGAGGGGTATGGCAACCTCTGATTTTGCATCAGGAATACCTAATACATAACGCTTATCCTTGGAAACATCAGGCACATAGCACGTTTTTCCTTTTGCTGCTGCATATCCGGTAACGCCATCTGTTCCAATCTTTAACTTTATCTTCATTATCTTTTCTGGATAACCTTTGGCAGCCTTGATGTGCAAGTTATTTGTTTTTTCATCAACAAGCAGTATTGCAGCATTGAGATATCCAAATGACCTCTTGATCTCATTCAGGATTTTTGAGAGCAATGTGTCAAGGTCCAGAGTAGAAATGAGTGTCTGGCTTATCTTGTATGAAATTGAAATGTCTCTAATTTTTTGCTCTACTTGAGTGTACAGGCGTGCATTTTCTATTGCCACTGCCGCCTGGTTTGCGAGTATGGCGACTTGCGCAATTTCACTTTTTGAAAATTCCCGCGGCTTGGAAGAATCAACGTAGAGGATTGCAATGATTTTCTTCTTCATCATAACCGGTACAGCAAGTACCGCTTTTCTTTTCTTCCGCAGTGCTACTGGATTAATATTCTTTGTTTTTGTAATATCACGGATAACAACCGGTTTCCCCTTCGTCAACACCCTTCCTGAGACCCCGCTATGAAGCCTTGCAGTACTCTTGTATGTCTCAAGTTTATTGCCCTTTTTAGAGTAGTTATAAGCCCTCTGAATTTTCCTTTCCTTTTCATCGATGAGAAGGATACTTCCTTTTTCGGTATTGGTAAACTCAACCGCGGTTGAAACAAACATCTTCAGAACGTCGCCAATTTTGAGCGTTGAAGTAAGAGCAATACCTATGTGTTCCAGCGCTGTTTTTTCCCGCAATTGATTCTCTATTCTTTTAAAGAGACTGGCATTGTGGATGGCAATAGCAGAGAAATCACAGAAGATCCTTAATTCCTCAAGATCCTGTCTCCGAAATACATAGCTCCGTCTATAGTAAAGGTTCAAGCAGCCCAATGATGTCTTCCCCAGTACCACAGGAGCGTCAACAGCGGAAACAAGTTTCTCCCTTTTGAACCATGATACGGAAAATTGATCGCCCTCTGATTTGAATCGCTTCACCAGATCTCGAATAATTACCGCTTTCTGTGAGCATGCCACCTTTCCAGCAATCGCTTCATCCTTGCGAACCTTTACAACCTTAACATATTCTTTTGATAGATTGTATGAATATGCAATGGTAAGGTATTCCCGTTTTTCATCAAAAAGCAGGATAGAACTCGCATTTGCGGAAAAGAATTCTGCTGCATTCTTCACAATTGCCTGCAAAACTTTTTTAGGTTTCTTTTGCGTAAGAAGAACAGTTGATATTTTATGAAGCCGTTTAATCTTTTCAATTTCCTTCATGATGGAAAAGCATAAAATATTTTACGGGCATTGTCAAGGAAAATTAAAAAAACCAACCAGGGATGAGATGATCTCTCATAAATCCTATTGACTTATGTGTTTTTCTGCTGTATACTTGGCATATGAAAACAACTAATGTTGGCGGTCAGGCTGTCATCGAGGGCATTATGATGATAGCACCTGAAAAGGTTTCTATTGCAGTACGAAACCCGGAAGGTGAAATCATCATCGATATCCATGAACGTAATAAAAATTTGAGAAAAAAGAAGGTTTTCAAATGGTTCTTTGTACGAGGAATCGTTTCGCTCTTTGAAATGCTGTATGAAGGACTTAATGCCATTAATTATTCGGCTCAGATTGCATTTCAGCAGGAAACGAGCAAAAAAAAGAGACGCGGTGAAGGATTATTCTCCGGCGCCATCACTTTTCTCGGCATTATTGCTGCGCTCTTTGTCTTTCTTTTTCTTCCAATTTTCATCGCCAGCAAAACCGGGCTTGACGCACGACCCGTTCTTTTCAACATTGCAACTGGCGTATTGCGAATCCTCTTCTTTGTGCTTTATATTATCTCTATATCCTTTATTCCTGAAGTTAAGCGATTATTCCAGTACCACGGGGCTGAGCACAAGTCAATCTTTTGCTGGGAAGATGGAAAGGAGTTAACCGTTCAAAACTGCTCGGCATATTCAACAAAGCATCCACGCTGTGGTACCTCTTTTATCTTCGTTGTATTGATAGTTGCAATAATATTTTTTGCTTTTATTGATACCCTTGTTTTTAACGTATGGAAATTGCCTTCAATCAAATTACTTCGTCTCGGCATCCACCTCCTTTTCCTTCCCTTTCTTGTCGGAATATCATACGAAATAATAAAATTCGCAGGTAATCACAAAAATAATCCTGTACTGAAAATTCTTCTGGGTCCCGGACTGGCATTCCAGTACATTACAACAAAAGAACCGGATACTGGTCAGCTTGAAGTAGGATTTGCGGCATTATATTCTGCCCTTGGAATTAGTGCCGCGGATAAAGGAAACACAATAAACAGCAAAGAATAACCACATATTACATTAATTATGCAATTGTATTACTCATAAAAAGATACAATGATTAAACGATTGGAAGAAATAAAAAACAGATACGAAGAAATAACAAAACTCCTTTCATCTGAAGTAGTTATGAAAGACAAGGACAAATTTATTTCGCTCTCAAAAGAAAGAAGCGAATTCAAAGGTATTGTTTCTGCATTTGCTGAATTCCAGGAGTTTGAAAAAAGAATGATCGAGGCAGAACACATTATTGAAGTCGATAAGGACGAAGAACTTAAGGATATGGCGAGAATTGAGCTCAATGAACTAAAAGAGTTGATTGAGAAAAAGGAAAATCAGATCATGCGCTATCTGTCACCCAAAGACCCCCGGGACAACAAAAATATCATTATTGAAATACGCGCAGGTGCCGGCGGCGATGAAGCTGCTCTCTTTGTGAAGGACCTTTATGAAATGTACACAAAGTTCGCACATTCAAAATCATACAAAAAGGAACTGCTCAGTTCTCATCCAACCGGTATCGGAGGATTCAAAGAGATAATCTTCATGATAAGCGGCAAGGGTGCATACAGCAAATTTAAATTCGAATTCGGTGTTCACCGTGTGCAGCGAGTTCCGGTTACCGAATCTGGCGGAAGAATACACACATCTACATCAACGGTTGCCGTATTGCCGGAAGCAGAGGAGGTTGATATCGATATTGAGATGAAAGATTTGAAGATCGATGTCTTCCATTCCTCTGGGCCCGGAGGTCAAAATGTTAATAAGCTCGCTACTGCAATCCGCATCACCCACCTTCCAAGCGGAATGGTGGTTACCTGCCAGGATGAACGCTCACAACATAAAAATCGGGAAAAAGCAATGAAGGTGCTCCGCTCAAGGCTTCTTGATATAAAACGAATGGAAGAGGAAAAGAAAATCGCGGAGAAGAGAAGGAATCAAGTAGGGACAGGTGATAGAAGTGAGCGTATTAGAACATACAATTTCCCACAAAACAGGGTAACAGACCACAGAATCAACCTTTCCCTGCGTAAATTGGAAGCAATTCTCAATGGTGATCTGGATGAGATCATTAACAAGCTTAGCATTGCAAGCAAAGAAAATAATGTAACCGCAAGGATAAAGGAAAAAGGTAAGGGATAAAGTAGAAACAAAAAGCGCGAATTCCCTAATGTAGACGAAAAATGTGCTCCGTGTAATACAAAAGTTTCAAGATATTATATTACACAGGATAATTTTAATTGAGTTTTCTTGAAATAAATATCCCAACAATTCTCAATCTTGTACCAAAATGAAATGGACAATACGCTCTCTCATTAAAACCACTACTGATTTCTTACGAGAAAGGGTGATAGAAGAACCAAGATTAACAACAGAACTCCTCCTCGCGCATGCGCTTGATATGAAAAGGGTCTCACTGTACCTCAGTTTTGACAAACCAATCAGAAAAGACGAGTTATCACGCTTCCGTACACTCGTAAAAAGAAGATTGGCGCATGAACCGGTGCAGTACATAATTGGTAGTACCGGTTTTATGGGACTCGATATCGGTACCAGAAAAGAAGTATTCATTCCAAGACAGGAAACAGAAATTCTTGTCTCTATTGTCAAATTGTGGATTGAAAGCAACGATCTTGATACATTTGAATTATATGATATAGGAACAGGAACAGGAGCAATCGCTCTCTTTTTCGCACACTCCTTTAGTAACGTGAAGGTTTACGTATCCGATATCTCTGAGTGCGCACTTGAATGCGCCCGGGAGAATGCAAAAAACCTTAATGTTGAAGCACGAATAACCTTCATTGCAGGTGATTTGCTTGAACCATTCAAAAAAGCTCAAAAAGCAGATATAATTATATCAAATCCTCCTTATATTCCATCAGCAGATGTTCAAAATTTGCCTGAAATTGTAAAAAGGGAACCACGTGAAGCACTTGATGGAGGTAAAGACGGGCTTTTTTTTATTGGAAAAATAATAAACGAAGCAAAAGAGTATTTAAAACCAGAAGGTTTGCTTGCATTGGAGATCGGTAATAATCAATCAGAACAGGTAAAGGAACTTTTCTCAAGAGAAAACGTATATAAGAATATTACTATTGTCCCGGATTTAAGAGGAATAAAGAGGGTGGCAACAGCTATGTTTTTTTCTTATCTGTAAAATTCCCCTTCCCTGTACACTATTTTACCCTTGACTATCGTCATTACCGGATAACCGGTTAACTTCCATCCATCGTAGGGGGAATTGCTGCTTTTTGACGCAAAATCCGCAACGTTAACTGTCCATTCCTTGTCTGGATCAAAAATGGTAATGTATGCATCGTTCCCCTGCTTAAGACTCCTCTCGCCCATTCCAAGAATCCTCGCAGGATTAACACTAAACTTCTCTATTAATTCATTGAGGGTGAGTATATCTGTTTTCACCAGTTCTGTGCATGCTACTCCTATTGCAGTTTCAAGCCCTATAATACCAAACGGTGCACTTCCAAACTCCATCTCCTTCTCAAAGAGTGCATGAGGAGCATGGTCTGTTGCAATTGCATCTATTATTCCCTTCTTCAATCCCTTTTTTAGAGCCTTGACATCTGCCCTGGTTCTCAAAGGAGGTTTCATTTTCAGATTTGCATCATAGGTAGCAAGGCAAGAAGAATCAAGAGAAATATGGTGAGGGGTTACCTCTGCTGTAATTGCCAGGCCTTTTCTTTTTGCTTCACTGACAATTTCCAGCGATTCTCTCACTGAAAGATGGGCAATATGCAGTCTTCCTCCAACAAATTCAAGTATTGCCGCATCCCGAGCCAGCATGATGCTTTCGCCTATTGAAGGCATGCCTTTGAGTCCAAATTTCGTTGCATTAAAATCTTCATTCATCTGACCACCTTCGCACAGGTCGGGATCCTCCTCATGAACGATAATCACCTTGTTTACAATCTGTGAATACTCAAGAGCCTTTCTCATGATATGTCCGCTCTTAATAGGATATCCATCATCGCTAAATCCCTGACATCCTGCATTCATCATATCGTTCATTTCAGACAATTCCTTACCTTCCTGGCTTTTCGTAACCGCACCTATTGCATACACCTCAACGTACCCATTGCGTTCCGCAGTTTCCTTCACAAAC
>CBDUQV010000111.1:0-6651 GCA_965369615.1 uncultured bacterium
TTCAGGAACATGGGTATTTTGATGCTGATACATGGTACTGGACACAGGATAATAAATTCCGTACCTACAGAAAGATGCGAATAGCGACGCGCGAGACATACCAGAGAGCAATTTTTATGACTGGTTTTGCAATATTGAACAGGTTGGTAGGAGCGGTTACATCTTCCCAAAATGTACGTCGGTACAATAAAAGAATCGAAGAAATGCAATGGGGCATTCATGTTAAACCTGATGGTATTGGTTTTACATACAAATTCTAATTACGTATACGCCACCTGTCCCCTGTTATCCGATCCCGAGTAACTATGGAATTCATACAAGAAATTGGATTCGCGGTTTGTCACCAGCTTCCTGAACGAAGCATTTTCATAGATGGAAAACAGTTGCCCGTTTGTGCACGAGATACCGGGATATACATTGGTTCAATCATCGCTCTGTTCTTTATCCTGCTCTCGCGCAGGCGAAAGAGCAATACCATTCCTGTCTCCTACATTTCATTCACGTTCGTTTTTTTCATGATTATCATGGCAGTTGACGGATTAACGTCCTACCTCGGCTTACGTTCAACAACAAATGAAATCAGGCTCCTCTCCGGTTTACTTGTTGGAATTTCCCTCCCCTTTTTTTTGTATCCTTTGCTTATTGACAATTTCTTCGAATCCAAAAAAGAAATGCCAGTACTCAGCATCTGGTATGAGCTGGCACTCCTCCTCCTTCTTGTCGGTTCACTGTATGCAATCATAATTCATTATAATACGGGGCTGTTCTATCCGGTTTCCTTTTTAACAACAGCTGGCATACTTATCCTGCACTTTCTTATGTTCGCCACCTTTTTTAGCTTTATCGTATCTTACATGCATATTACTAATTATGTAAAAAAATCATTGCTAATTTTCCCAATTTGTGTTATAATGGTTATTGTTGAATTTTCTGTACTTGCAAAACTGCACCATCTGCTGAATGCGTAAACAGTCTTTATAGCAAAATATTAAAAGGAGGTGATCAAATGGGAGAAGAAGAGAAACAATCTGTAGAACCAACAAGTCCGGGACCAACACCGTCTGGAGGAACAGTTTCAGGAGGGATGAAGGCACTCTTTATCATTCTTGCCATACTTTTCCCCATCGTTGGTATTATACTGGGAATCATCTGGCTGAAAAAGGATACTAAAGAAGAAAAAGCTCTCGGAAAGATGACACTCATCATAGCCATCATTCTTATGGTTCTCATGTGTATTTGCTGGATACTTGTTTTTTCATTGGGCATTTTGGGCGGTGTTAGCGACTTTAGTATGTTACTGCCTGCTCTATTAGCAGCTTAGCTGTGGACTAACAAGGCGGATTTGGCATTAAACTAAATCCGCCTTTTATATCCAGCAACAATTATCCTGAAAAATTGGTGAAATTGGATTTGTCTCCATTTCACAGCAGTTAAGCTCGCAGGCTAAAGCCTGCGCCTACCTAAAAACGGTATTTTGGCACAGCCTCTTTAGCTCCATTTTCAAGCGCGAAACAAGTTTCGCTACTCCATTTTCCCCTCTGTCTCACGGTGGTCAGTTTTTATGTATAAGTCTTCTTCAGCTTATACTTTTAAGGATTCGATAATATATGCTTCGATCCGTTCTTTCTTTCCTTTAACCTGCAAGGGTGGGATCTGCCTTGCAATTACCTTATCCGCAACATCCTTGTATGCTTCCTTTGATATGAGTACCTTTACGCACATTGAGTTGGCAGCAACCTGAAGGCGACTGGCAAGATTCACATTGTCACCAATAACGGTGTAATCAAGCCTTCGGTCTTCTGAACCAATATTTCCCACGACTGCCTCACCCGTATTGATCCCAATACCTATCTCAACTGCCCTCTCACCCTTTTTAATCCGTTCCTGATTCAATACGGTGATATTTTTCTGAATCTCAATTGCTGTTTTCACCGCCATCTCCGTTGTGTTCTTGAGAAACAGCGGAGCACCGTACACAGCCATAACGCAATCACCGATAAATTTATCAAGTGTCCCCTGATATTTGAATACTGCTTCAGTCATATAGCTGAGATATATGTTCAGTATTTTTACAACCTCTTCCGGTTCCATAGACTCTGCAAGTGGTGTGAAGTCCCGGATATCAGCAAAAAGAATTGTAACCCGTCGCCTTTCACCCTTTAAGGACAGAAGATACTTATCCGGATTTTGAAAGATCTGTTCAGCAACCTGATGTGAGACATACCTTCTAAAAGCCTCCTTAATGAGTTGTTTGTCTTTCAAGCTTCTTGTCATTTCATTGAATGCCACCGTCAGCATTCCAATCTCATCAGAAGATGTCTTCCTTACTTGAGTATCCAAATTTCCCTTTGCCACACTCCTTACGCCCTTAACGAGGTTTTCGACAGGTCGCGTTATGAGCCGCGCAATTACCATTGAACCAATCACGCCAACAAGGAGAAATGCACCCGATATGAGGATAATGGTGTACTGAACCTTCTTTGCTGCCACCTCGAGGGAACGCTTTGATAGCCCAAGGTGAATCTCACCAACCTTTTTCTTTCCACCAAGAATAATCGGAAATGCAATGTCAAGAATGGATTCACCTCCGTACGTAATTGATTTTGTATCAGGTTCATCACCGGTAAGAAAGTCAGTACCGGATGGAGGTTTGTATGCGGTGTTCCATAATGCAGTACTGTCCGCTGCCCGTACAATGCTGTCGATGCCAACAATGATTGCGTACAGAACACCTTCGTTCTTTTTTGCATCAGTGACAAGCTGCTGCAGATACAGATCGTCACCGAGCACAAGAGGATCCTCACTATTCAATGCAAGATTCCGCGCAATGGCAAATCCCCGCAATCGGATCTCATTCCGTATCGCTTTCTGCACTTCGTTGCTCAGAAAATAACCAATGGAAAATGTGACAAGAAAAAGTAGTAAAATAGTAAAGAGGAGAATTTTAAGTCGTAAACTGATCTTCATAATGTCCGCTTACAAATAAGAGAAATAGTGTATACCACACAGGGAGGATACGTACCGCTATGGTGATTCACCCAGTTCAACGAGCTTCTTTCGAGCCCTCTCCATATTCCTTTTCGCCTTCTCGTATTTGGGGTCTATTGTCAGGCATCTGTTCCAGTATGAAATTGCAAGTTTATACTGATGTTTTGTGTAAGCATCAATTCCCTTTAAATACCACTTGTCTGCATCTTCATGTTTCCCGCCTTTTTCAATCTTCTTAATATACGATTTTGCTTCCTTGTTGCCGGGATTATACCTCAGGACAATCCGGAAGTACTCCTCACTCGAAAACATGTTCCCTTTTTGATAGTACTCTTTTGCCTTCTTGAGATTTGCCTGTATGAGCGCGCTTATTTCAGCCGTTGCTTTCTTTCCACTAGCGAGCGCTGCCTTGTTTGAAGGATCAAGAGATTTGATCTCATTCACCGTTGAAACAACACCAAGCCAGTCTTTCTTGCTTACCTGTATCTTCAACTTGCTCTCGAGCGATGCGACCCTGTCGAGAAGCTTCGTGTTTGCCTTATCGATATATGATCGAGCATCGTTACGTGTTGGATCAAAATTCAGCACCTTCTGCCAT
The DNA here is from genome assembly GCA_965369615.1 of uncultured bacterium. GTDB lineage: Bacteria > Hydrothermota > E44-bin80 > E44-bin80 > E44-bin80 > SOKD01. Next base: position 3,587 of record CBDUQV010000111.1, read on the forward strand.
TTTGAGATCGCAATTCTATAGTTCCCTCTGGAGTATTCCTTCACTGCACTGCTAAAAAGTGATTGAATGTCATCGCTCTTTTCTTTTTGTTTTTGAGCAAGCCTTCTTGATTCCTCTTCAATCCTCGATTTCGCTTCATTCCTCAGATTCTGAGCTTCCTGATTGTCTGGATTCAATTCAATAACTCTATCAAGCTGCGCAATTGCCTCAATCAGGTTCCCCGTTTCAAAAGCCTTCCTTCCGGTATCGAAAGCATCAGTTTCTTCTTTCTTTTTCTTTGCATCCTCTGCCTGCTGAATGCGCTCCTTTGCTTTCGCGCTTGACGGGTCCCAGACAAGTGCAATATCAAGACTGGTAATAGCCTCATCGTATTTGCCCTCGGCAATGAGCTCCTCGCCTTTCTCAAGATACATTGAACTCATCATTCGCTCTTTTTCGATCATTGATTTCCGTGCTTCTTCAAGAGCAAGCTTCCGGATGCGCTCCCTCTCTGACTCGGTTACTCCAGGGGTAAAGGTCAGTCCAAATCGATGAGTCATACCAAGATAATCATAATTCACAAATGCATAATCAACCTTCACATCCCCCACGGCAAATCCTGCTCCAACCGATAATCCAGCAGTTGTAGATTCAAGGTCATCCCGTGTTCTACCATTTGCTCCAAAACGCAGGGACAATGTCTTGACAATGAGCACCTCACAGCCAATATCTACTGTTGCCTTTCTCTTCCCTATCCTTTCATAATCAGCGCACAAGAGAAGATTTCCTCCGAGTGTTCTGTACGTCGCACCAACACCGATTGCTCCAGGCAATGTAAATTCCTCTTTCTTGAATGTCATCTCCGAACCGACATTCCGCAATGCGAAACCAAATTGCAAACCCTCTATATTCGTAAGGTATAAAAGTCCAAAATCAATACAGAAACCAAGAGCGGTATTTTCGTCAATTTTTCCGTATACTCCCTTCAATGATACTCCCACAGGCAGAAAATAGAGCAATTGTTTTGCGTATGTTGCACCAAAATCAACGAAGTAAGCATTAAATATCCCTTCAGGTTCCCGGGTATCAGCTGTTCGTTTCTCCAGACCGGTGGCATAGAAACCCTTGGCAACAACACCAAGTGCTCCCTTTGATCCCATACTGTGAGAAAGAGCAAGGTTTTCAAATCTCATTCCCTGAAACCACTCGCAGTGCGTGGATGATATAATGTCACCTTCGCAAAGCGCAAGCCCTCCAGGATTAAAGTGTAGAGAACCAATGCCACCAGCAACTCCTGTAAAAGCACCACCCATCCCTGCACTTCTTGGAAATGGATCAATGGTCAAAAAGTGGGCACCGGTATTATCGAGCACATCCTCCTGCGCACCGATAGGGGGACACAACCACAGAGAAAACAGAAAAACAAGCACACATAATCTTCTATAAAGATATGATCGTTTCATAACTACTTTACAATGGCAAACCGCTTTATGATTGACTTCTCCTCCCTACCCTGCAGAGCGCTGGCTGTGAGCCTGAAGATATACAGATCGCTTCCCACATTATCAGTTCTCCATACTATTTCACTGGTACGCGCTCCACCCTGTGCGGCATTATCCGTAAGTGTTGCGATTCTCCTTCCTGTAATGGTAAATATATCGATTGTTATCCTGGCATTCCGGCTAATATAAAATCGAAAATGAACTTCATCTGACGCTGGATTGGGCCAGGAATAGATGCTCTTTTCCGGAAGGAATTCATCCTCAGCATCAACAACAATGCGTACCGAATCCCTGCCTGTCTTACCGGAACGGTCCCTTACCTGAACAGAGAGCATGGCATTTCCCGATTCCAGACCGGAAAAGATAGTCGTTGTTGAGAATTGTGTGGAATCGGTGTCAAGCGAATCCCTCTCTAAATCAATTGCCATCACGTTATTATGACTGCCAACAACGTAGCAGGTATCAATGGTAACCGCCTTGTTCGCCGTAACCGAGATTGTAATATTCCTCCCGAGCAAATGGTGCGAATGCTCAAGGGGGTTATCAATGACTATTTGTGGCGGTAATGTATCAAGTATCCAGAACTGGAGGGAGTCAAATGGCCCCCAGTTTCCTTCAGCATCAAGGCCATGAATATACAACCAGTGATTTGAGAGATAGGGAATTGATCCTGTCTGCAATGTATCAATAACATCTTCCGTTACATAATCAAACGTATCATCAACGGCACTGCACATTATTCCACTGGAGTCCTGCGCAATCGAATCGACAAAATATTCGGCTCCAGCAATCATAGAATTGCCTCTTCCCGTATCAGATACCGTTGCCGTTAATATCATTTCCTCACCAAGATAGAAGGTATCGGGAGAGAGGGTATCGGGAGAAAAAGAAATATTGGATAAAACAGGACCAAGGGAATCATCAACTGACTCAATTATAAATTGCCAGGTATAATCGGAAACCATCAAATTGCCTGCCAGATCGGTTACATCACGCTTGATGGTTACGAGAATATTCCTTCCACCATAAAAATTCTCATCAGGGTCAAACGTGAGCTGATCCATACTTGCATTAAACGAGAAGACTCCATAATACCGATAGCTCAAATTATCAATAACGATAAAGGTTGAGTCATAGAATGTTGAAGTGTCCATAACCTCACTAAAGGTAACGATAATATTAGTAGAAACCGAAACACCTGCCTGACCATCGCTCGGAATAACGGTGTTGATCTGAGGCGGCTGTGTGTCGATCACAAGCAAGAACGTATCAGCCGGATCACTGATGTTTCCTGCATTATCCCGTGCCACTACAATCCAGTACAGGCTATCATCAGGAAGGTCAGAACCGGGCGTGGTAAACGTATCAGATGTTGCGTTAATAAACACCGTATCGGTCAATGCCTGATTGGAGAAAACTCCCATAACGTATCGATGCAAACCAGACATCGTATCGATGACAGAGTTCCAGTAAAAGAGTGGTCTCGGATTATTGGTAATGTAGCCATCAACCGGTGATAGCAAAACCGGTGATGGAGGAGGAATGGTATCATACTGAAAAAACATTCGCTGTGACCATATTGTG
>CBDUQV010000112.1:0-6651 GCA_965369615.1 uncultured bacterium
AAATCTCCTTAAGCGTTTCCTTATCAATGCCAATTCCTGTATCCTTGAAGGAAATGGTAACTGATTTATTTCCCTTGGCAGAGCTGATAGTGAGGGTGCCCCCGTCCTGCATTGCATCAGAAGCATTCGAAATGATATTAACAAATACCCTTCTCATCTTCTGCGGGTCAATTTCACACGAACAATGTGCCGCAAGTTGCAGATTGAGGTTGATAGTTCGTTTTTCAAGGTCTTTGCTTGAAATTGCGGCAACTTCCCTGAGCAATGTGTCTATTTTGAGAGGAATCGTTTCAAGTTTATACGCACCTTTTGAGAATTCAAGTACCTCCTGAGTCATCTTGAGAATGATATTAATTACATGGAGCATAGTGGATGCAGCATTGATAAATGGTTCCGTTGCATCCTCGCTGTATTTTATGTACTCTGCATAACCCTTTACAACACTCAGATGATTTTTGAGATCATGGATAATACCTCCTGCAACTCTTCCAATTGTTGAGAGGCGTTCTGCTTTTATGAGTTCTTCCTGAACATTCTCAAGGTCACGGTATGTTTTCCTGAGCTCCTTGTTCTTCTTCTTCAAATCATCGATTAATCGCCGATCGGTTTTTCTGATTCGCGCACTGAGCGTTTTCATAATTCGAAAGGAAATAATGGGGAATTTATTGACCAATTTCTCAAAATTGGTCTTGTTGAGTTTTAGGAGAACCGAGTCCTTTTTGGCAATGATGGTAGCTGAGCGCGGTTTGTTCTCCAATAGGGACATTTCACCAAAGAAGTCAAATGCTTTTAACAAGGCAACCTGTTTTGAATTCTTACCTTTTCCTTTCACCACTTCAACTTCACCCTCAAGAATAATAAAGAGGGAGTCTCCCATTTCTCCCTCGTTAATAATCCTTTTACCCTTTTTGTAACGCTCCTTGTTCAGGAGTTTCTGAATTTCCTTAAGCGAAGCAGCATCAAGGGCTTCAAATAATGAAATGTTCCTGAATAACTCCATCTCATTAGCCATGCTATTGCCGAATAATTTCTACTCGTCTATTCCGATTTCTTCCTTCTTTCGTGCTGTTATCATATTTTGGCTGCTTCTCGCCGAGGAAATCAGTTTCAAGTTTGGTTTCACTGACACCTCTTTCCATGAGATATTTCTTAACCGATAGAACTCTTTTTCTGGAGAGTTCGATATTGTATGAATCAGAACCAATACTGCATGTGTAACCGATTAATTGTACAATAATTCTGTCTTTGTCTATTGCCTTCAAGATATCTGCAAGGCTATCAAGCTCTGCGTGGAACTGTTTCTTAATATAATCCCGATCGAATTCGAAAAGGATGTCGGAAAAAGTGATAATCACTTCTTCTTCTATCACTTCTTCTTCTATCACTTCTTCTTCTTCAACAACTTCCTTTATCATTCGAAGTTTGTAGATTTTTTCGATGGTTACATCAGCCTTAACTGCGACGGTGTCCTTGAGTGGATGATACAAGACCTTGTCAATCGACACAGGATAGGTCCCTTCTTCAAGCATAGAGGCAAATTCGCCTGTGAGCGAATCATTCAGTATAAATGTTCTGTCGTCGAGACGAATAAGCGCGCCAATTGGTTTTTCCGTATCGTAATCAGAAATCCAGCCATTGAACCTTCCAGCGTTTTCTATCTTGCTTAGTTCATAGAAACGTCTGGTTGTTTTTTGAGAGAAAACGGTTATTGTATCCCATATGGCACTGTATCCTTCTTTTGATACGGTTATCTCATATGAACCCTTTTCTATTTCTGTGAAAAATTCTCCTGTTTCGGGGTCAACATTTATAATAAGAAAGACATCAGGTATAATAGCAATCTGAGCACCAATAGGTTCACCCGTTTCTTCATCAATGACAGTTCCTGCGAAACTATTCACGAGGGGCATAAGTCCAATCCTGAGTTTGCTGGTTCGTCCTCTTTCTACCTCGGTTTCCTGAACCGCCTTATTGTATCCATCAGCAGTAACCAGAACAGTATACTCCCCCGGGGGAAGTTCATTGATGGAGAATTTTCCATCGTCTGATGAGTTGGAAACTCTATTGATATCTCCTTCAAGGATAACGTTTGCCTTGACAGGTTCATCAGTTTTGGCATCATACACGTATCCTTTTACGGTACCAATGCCTATTTGTGGAATAAGTTCCGCACCTGAGAATGGACCAAGCCAGCTGAACATAAAATTAAATTTGTTTTCGGGCACACCTTCGGTAATAAAATCAACTCCTGCAGTTGTTCTTGTTCCCCAGAGCTTTAGCTTGATACCGGGAGTAAATGTCATGTATTCAGTGTTTTCAATGTCAGATAGTCCTCCTTCAATAAAAACATCAAAATATTTTGTTGGGTAAACAATTGCTCCTCTGAGCGGGATGGTGCTATTATCTCCCTCCATAATATATCCAGCATTAACATGAAATCGTAAGGGAAGGAATTTTCTTGTTGCTCCAAGATCTAGTGTAGAAGTAAGATACCCCCCATAACTGTTATCTCCTCCTTCGCCACCAATGGGAAATCGAAATTGACCAATGGGAGAGATTTTAAGAAGGGGAGTTCTCAGTGTGACAATTTTCAGTTTGAATTCATTGGAAAGCGGCTGGCTTCTGAAATCAGAATCAAGGCTCTCAATGAGATATGCAAATTCGAATCGCTCCAATACGAGCATGGTGAAACTTAAACCGTAATGAAGTTCTCTCAGTCCTTCTGCCTGCGCGAATCCCTGATAGAATCCGAGGAACATAGTAGGTCTTCGCCCTGTATAAACTTCAGGATCTGCAGCAAATACCCGGAGAACTCCCCTGTTGCCTTTAATGGTTGGTGATGCACATATATAAGAGAATACAAATAGAAGCAATACTACTGTGAAGGTTGCTTTTTTCATAATACCTCCTTTTGATTCATTGCGTTCAGCTGCTGTGTGGTTGTAAGAAGTATGTGCATTCAAGCGCATTACACTTTCGTTCCCTTTTAAATCTTAGGGTAACTGTAGACTAAATAAGGACTTTTGTCAAGTAAAAAATGGAAACATTCAGGATGCATTATTGATGGATTAAAATAAGCCTGATATGAAGCCATCTTCATCGATATCGACAACTTCTGCGATAGGTGTCTTTGGGAGTCCGGGCATGAGCAGTACCGTGCCAGTTATTGGTACGAGAAAACCTGCCCCGGATGATATTTTAATTTTTCGAACGGTGACGAGGAAATCCTTTGGTCTTCCGAGAAGCCTTGGGTTATCTGAAAGAGATTTTTGGGTTTTGGCTATGCATACCGGAAGCTGCTCAAATCCCAGTTTCTTAATTATTTTTAAGTCCTGTATCGCCGTTTTGGTGAAATCAACAGCCTTCGAGCCGTAAATTTCTCTACAGACGGTTTCGATTTTCTCCTTTATTGATCTGTCAAGCTCGTAGAGTGGCTGGAATGTATTGCTATGGTTTGCAATATCTGCGACTATCCGGGCAAGTTCAATGGTACCCTCGCCACCTTTGTCATATTCTTCAGCAATTGCACAGGGCACTGTTTTCTGTTTCGCAAATTGCTCAATGATTGCAATCTCTTCTTTTGTGTCTGTTTTGAATTTGTTGATTGCCACAATTGCGGGTACTTGAAATTTGTGAATATTTTCAAGATGCTTTTCAAGGTTTGATAGTCCTTTTTCAACTGATTGAGGATCCGGTTCTAAAATCAAAGAAAGCTTCTTACCTCCATGCATTTTTAGAGCTCTTACCGTTGTTACAAGGACAACTGTCTTTGGATTGAGGCTTGATTTGCGCGCGACAATATCAAAGAATTTCTCAGCCCCGAGGTCAAAACCAAAACCTGCTTCCGTGATAACATAGTCCGATAACTTCAATGCCAGTTCCATGGATTGAACGGAGCAGGTTCCCTGTGCTATGTTGGCAAATGGACCCCCATGAACAAATGCAGGAGTAGCTTCAGTTGTTTGCACAAGGTTTGGTCTGATTGCGTCCTTCAACAAAGCAGTTGCTGCTCCTCCTATGTTGAGGTCTTTCAGATAAACCGGTTCACCATGATAGGTGAAACCGAGTAGTATTTTCGATATTCTCTTTTTTAGTTCCTTAAGGGTTTCGGAGAAACAGAGAATTGCCATAATCTCAGAAGAGGCTGAGATGTGAAAACATGTTTCTCTTGGGAATCCTTGTTTCCTTCCTCCGAGGCCAATAATGATGTTTCTCAGTGAGCGATCATTCATGTCCACAATTCTATTCCATAAAATCCTTCTCGGGTCAAGCTGTGGTTCTTTTCTTCTGAAGATATGATTATCGATCACTGCCGAGATAAGGTTGTGTGCGGATGAAATTGCGTGGATGTCACCGGTAAAATGAAGGTTGATATCTTCCATGGGAAGTACCTGTGCCCGTCCGCCACCGGTGGCGCCGCCTTTCATTCCGAAAAGAGGACCGAGCGAAGGCTCTCGTAGAGTAACAATGGATTTGTAATGAAGTTTGTTGAAGCCAAGAGTAAGACCAATAGCAACGGTTGTTTTACCTTCTCCCGCCGGGGTTGGGGTTATTGCTGAAACAAGGATTAAGTTTCCGTTCTCTCTGTTCGATAATCGTTCAAGAACGCCATGATGTATTTTTGCTTTATACGGTCCGTAGAGTTCAATATCATCCTTTGAGAGTCCGATGTGTTGTGCGATTTCCTGAATCGGTTTTGGTTTAATGAATTTTGCTATGTTGCTATCTTTACTCATCTTTCCTCCTGCACGTAAGAGTCTTTATCTATTTGTTTTTGAAATTGAGTGGATGAGAATGAAAACAAAAGTACATAATGAGCGAGCGGTAAAGTATGTGATACAATTGTATTGCAACGGTGTCTGAAGAACGAAAGATCGCTTTGAATTTCTTATTGTTCGATGATCTCCGTACCTTCAGGTGGAGTGAAGGTGTAGTTAATTTCTTTCTTTGCGTTCACGGAAATATGAGTAAAGGAGTATATTGTTACATTCCCGATTTTATCCTTCAGCGTAAGGGAATACGGTAGGAGCGTTGTACTTGATATTATGATATCCACCTGGCTAAAGAAATCATTATCTTTCTCCGGAATGAAAGTAATGGAGATAAATTGTGTGTCTGCAGATATGGTGTCAACCCGGAGATTATTGAAGGGGTCAAAAAGGTATCCCGGGATCCGTGAAAAACTGCTTTCCTGCATGGAGGAGTACTTCATGCAATAATGCTCTTCTGGTAAATAGAGCCACGCTATTTCACCATCATATACGATGAGTTGCTTTTCCGGTGAGGCTATCTCCATGCGCAATTTTCCTGATCGGGCAATATCAATGGTTCCTTCAAAATATTGGGTTTTGCCAAGAATAGGTATTAGTTCTTCTTTGAATGAAGCACTGAATGTGGTGATTCTTGAGAATGTCTCCTCGATTTTCTCAAGAAGCTTTTCATTCTTCTCTGAGGAAGCAAGCGTTCCTATAATGAGAAAAATGCAGATGAAGCAGATGATTGTTCTCATTACATCTCCATGGTGGGGAGCTGTATGGATACAGTTGTCCCCTGTCCCTCTGTGCTCTCTATAGTTATTCTACCACCATGCATTTCAATAATATCCTTCACGATAGTGAGTCCAAGTCCAAAGCCGCTGATTGTATGTATTTTTTTTTCCACCCTGTAGAATTTGCCAAACAGATAAGGGATTTCTGCTTTTGGAATACCAATTCCTGTATCTTTAATGAGGAGTTCGAAATTCCAGGTAGAGTCTCTCAATCTGAGACCTTCAGTGGTGAAGGAAATCTTCCCACCAGGTTTGTTGAATTTAATAGCATTTTCTATGATATGAGAAAGAGCATACTGCAGAGCAAGTTTGTCACAGGAGATATAAATTGCATCAGATGGCAGGTTAATCTCCAATGAAATGTTTAAGTCCTTGCACTTTGGTCTGAAATCATCAGCAATTTTCCGGATTAAATCGATAATAAGGATCTTTTCTCTCTTTAGACCGATATTCCACGTGCTTACTTCATCAAAATCAAGCAGTGCATTAAGAATATTGGTAAACTTCTTACCTTCCTCCCGTATGATATTCACAAAGCTATTAATTGTTGGCGGAAGATTTTTTACTGTGCTGAGTTCCTTTTCCAGTATGCTCAGACTGCCAAGGATTGCAAAAAGCGGTGTGCGCATCTCGTGTGCGATACTGGTAATAAATTCATCCTCTTTCGAGTATACAATTTCCCATTCTGCGGGATTGGTGAAATAAATAACTGCATACTTCTTCTTCTCATAGGTAAAAGGTGAGATTCCAAAAGCTACCGTTATTTCATGACCATCTTCTCGAAGAAGATGGAGAGGGCTCTGAAAGTAATCCTTCTCCGGAAACTTCGAGAAGAAATTATCAAGTAATGGAATATCAGCCTTCTTATCATTGGAACGAATGATTTCTTGGCATGATTTACCGATTATTTCCTTGTCTTGATACCCAAGAGTATCAATGCCAAATTTGTTTGCGTACAGCATTCTCAATTCCTCACTCGCAAGAAAGAATCCAATGGGAATAGACTCTGCAATCGTGGAAAATGTTAACTGTTCTTCAAGTCTTCTTACACGTTTTGCATTTCGTTCTTCTTGTTCTCTCTTCTCAAGCTCCAGGAAAAAAAG
>CBDUQV010000113.1:0-6615 GCA_965369615.1 uncultured bacterium
TATCTTGGAGTTACCCATGATCTTTTTGCTTCTTCGAAAGATGAATTTGAAATTGAATACAAAGTGTGGAAAGGAAGTTACATTATTGGCGAACGAAATGAAGAAGGAAGGTATAACCTTGGCGTAAGATTTAAGTTTAAATATTAACGGAGGAGGAAGTATGTCATCCCTATTGCCAGATGATGTAAAAAAAGAGGTGAAGGAAAAACTCAACAAGGAGCTAAAAAATCCTGTCACTATTACCTATTTTACCATGGAACTGGAATGCCAATTCTGTAAGGAAACTCATCAGCTCCTTGATGAAATTGTGGCGCTCTCAGACAAGATCTCCCTTACCATCTATGAGTTTGATACCGATAAGGAAACCGCAAAAAAATTCAATATCGACAAAATTCCAGCGATCGCCATTTCGGGAGAAAAAGATTATGGCATACGGATGTATGGTATGCCAGCAGGATACGAATTCACCACCCTGATAGAAAGCATTTTAATGGTTTCCAAGGGAGAGCCAGGACTCAAAAAGGAGAACCTGGATAAAATCGGGAAAATTTCCAAGCCCATTCACATCCAGGTCTTTGTTACCAACACCTGACCCTACTGTCCACCAGCTGTGCAGTTAGCACATAAACTCGCTTATGTAAACGACCATATCCTTGCGGATGGAATCAATGCAACTGAATTCATTCCCGTATCCCAGAAATACAATATATCCAGTGTTCCAAAAGTGGTAATTAACGAAAAAATTACTTTTGTCGGTGCATTGCCTGAAGATGAATTCGTGGACCAGGTACTTTCAGCGGAAAAAATCGTGGGCAATGAATAAAAGTTCGGATACATACATAGCCAGAGCGACTAAAGTCTCAATTGCGTAAAGTAATCAGACAAAATCTGTTGGTGATCAAAGGCAATTTTATCGGGGAGTGTTGTTTCTGTGAACAATGCAGCTTCCTTTGCATCATCCTGGGCTTTCAGCTCCCCCACTCCCGTTGCGGTAAAAACCACCGAAACCGTATGCCCTCTCGGATCCCTTTTGGGATCTGAATAAACACCAAACTGTTTTAGATTATCAAGCAAAAGGTCCGTTTCCTCCTTCATCTCCCTCATTACCGCATCTTCCACCGTCTCACCTTCATCAACAAAACCACCGGGGAGTGCCCATCCAAAGGGTGGATGCTTTCGTTTGATCAGAATAATCTTTCCCTTGTAGCCAATTATGCAATCAACTGTTAACCGAATCATTGGGGTCAGGGAACTTAGAATCTCATCTTGAAAACCGCAAAGAGAGAGTTCTCCGTTTTCCTGTAATCCTCAGGATTAGTTTGTTGATTGACAAAAGCAATTTCTACCTTGAATGGCTGGAGCGGGATATGCAGTCCGGCACCAATCGTTATACTTCTCCCCTTAAACTCATCATCATCAGTATCCGTATCCGGATCATACTTTGAAATGATATAGCCTGCCCGTAGAGAAAGAACGGTCAGCCTGGCTTCACCTCCGAACCTTAAATCCCACTGGCTTGAATTCACCGTTTCCCCATTATCAAGGTTGTCGGAAATGCTTTCGTTTAAAAGAGTGTACTGTACGCCAGGTGTCAGAAAAGGTATTGCATAGCTCATACCGGTAGCGATATGAGTAGAAGATTGAGTGTAGTCAAAATCAAGAAAACTTGAACCCTCACCCTCAAATTGTGGGTGCGTGGTTTTGTAATCGATGTTCAATCCTGCCTTCAACGGAAACAACATAGAAGAGAGAAGTAACCGGGACCCAAAGGAAAAATCGGTTAAACTGATATCACCAATGTTAATGGTCATATTTCCGTGTGTTGTTTCTCCACTCAGGTTCGCAGTGAAAAAGTCAAGTTTCGCACCAACTTTGAGCAATCCCGGAACTTTCAAAATACCCTGTAATCCTGCTGACACAGAATTTCCACTAAAGTTATTCTCGACATTCGGAAGCGTGACATCTGCATCAGGGAAACCAAAACCACCACTAATACCAATATCAAGCATCGGAGAAAGATTGGCTGCAACGCCCCCCTCAAGAAGCTTCAGAGAACCATTCGCCCCCGAATCATCTTGATTGTTTGATATTGAAATTATTGCATATTCTCCTCTTGCTCCAACATCAAGAACACCCAACTTCCTGGAGAATGCAACTCCGCCAATGGGCCATGATGCTTCTTCAGTCCTCTGTGCACTTTTATAGTGAATTATGGTTTTTGAATACAATCCTCTCCCACTTACCGCCAGCCCATCCTCCCTTCTGTAGGTTACAACAGCCCCGATCGGAACACCAGGGAACTGAGAAAATGTACCAACCATCATACTTGTTTCTGTTGGAAGAGCGGTACCCCAATATGTTATTTCAGATTCCCTTGTTCCTCTGGGATCCGATTGTTTCACGGTCCCGTAAGCAATAGAAGTATATACTGTTGAGCTTCTTTCATCACTATAGAGCCCGGCAATGTTTCTTCCATAATCAAAAAGATTTAATCTGTTTGATTCATCATCAACAATGAGGTCGAGAAAACCCATTCCAATAATGCGCGCGGGTGTTGCATACATATGTAGGCAGCACAACAGAAGAAAAATACAGATAGCCGCACATCTTCTCATTTCTGCTCCTTGCCTTTTGCCTTTCCCTCCTCAATCATCTTTTCCAGTTCTTCTCTTTCCGGATTCGCAGGATTTAACACAAGTGCCTTTTCTAAATACGGAACTGCCTTCTCTTTGCTAATATTATAATAGTACGTTGCTCCCAAATTAAGGTAAGCAACCCAGAATGTACTGTCAACCTCTATTGCCTTATTAAATGCAGCAATCTCTTTTTCTCTTAGAGAAGGATCTTTCAGTGCATTATACTGAAAGCGATACGCCATACCCACAAGATTGTGACCGATCGCAGAATGAGGCGAAAGCCTCAAGCCTTCCTCGTATTTTGTGATTGCCTCATCGTATTTGTGCTGTTTAAAGAGTTCTTCGCCTTCATTGAATAAATCTACACTCGATCTCTTGTCTTGGCAGGACATAAAAAATAAAATAAAAATGCAGACAGCAAGCTTTCTCATATTTCCTCCTTTTTAGTTTCACGTCTCTGGAGTGCAATTGAGCAATAAAATACTTCTACAAATGGATTATACCATTTTTAAATCCAGTATGCAACATAAATCCAAACATTTTACACTAACCCGACCAACGTACATTTTGCTTGACACATCCCGAATTTCCGATATGCAGCATAACAGCATGTCTTTATTCTGAAGAACCTCGACATAATGCGAGATCTGTCATTATGAGAAATCTTTTCTCAGGACTTGACAACAAATGGTTAATGTGTTATATTTAACAAAAAAAATAGAAGGAGGTGATACAAGCACGTGGCAGTAAAGATACGATTACGCAGGATTGGGAGCAAAAAGAAGCCATTCTACAGAATCGTCGTTGCAGATGTACGCAGTCCCCGCGACGGAAAGTTTATAGAAGCAATCGGTCACTATAATCCTCGAAGCGAGGACGACATTGTGCTCGATCTTGAAAAGGTAGCAGAATGGCAGAAAAAAGGAGCAAAACCAACCAACACTGTCGGATGCCTGATTAAAAGGGTGAAGAAGCAGCTCGACAAGGATAAAAAAGAAGCAGAAAAGAAAAAGGAGACCAAAAAGAAAACGTCAAAAAAGGAAGAGACAAAATCTGAAAAGGAGGAGTAAGCAGTGAAAGAACTGGTAGAGCTCATTGCGAAAGCATTGGTCGATTCCCCGGAAATGGTTCAGGTGAAGGAAATCCAGGGAGAAAAAACAACCGTCTTTGAATTACGTGTTGGTTCAGGAGATTTGGGCAAAATCATAGGAAAGGAAGGAAGAACCGCAAAATCCATTCGCACGATAATAACTGCTGCATCAATGAAAGCAGGAAAACGTGCAGTTTTAGAAATTCTTGAATAGATGAACAAAATCCTTATTCCCATCGGGAAAGTTACCAAGCAACATGGTTTAAAGGGAGAATTGAAGATCCTCGTTCTTTCTGATTTCCCGGATAGATTCAAAGACATCTCATGTGTATACGCGCTGAAAGATGAAAAAACAGAAAAATTAACTGTTGCACATTGCCGCAATCAAAAGCATCTTGCTTTTGTTAAATTCGAGGATATTGACACAATTGCCCGAGCCAAAGAGCTCATAGGTTACACACTCTGTATCGATGAAAATGAGCTGCATTGTCTTCCCCAAAACAGTTACTATATCCACAATCTGGTCGGACTTACTGTATTTGATGAATCAAGAAAGTGTATTGGGAAACTTAAAGAGGTCTGGCAGTTACCTGCAAATGATGTTTTCGTTGTTGAAAGTATTGATAAGGAAATGCTGTTCCCTGTCATAGAGGAAGCAGTAAAGAGTATTTCAATTGAAAAAAAGGAAATTATTGTAAACAGTGCTTTTGGAGTTACATAAATGAAAATAGACATACTGACTATCTTCCCTGAGATATTCTCTTCACCGCTCCAGTATTCAATAATCAAGAGGGCACAAGAGAGAGAGAAACTGGAAATTAGAATTCATAACCTCCGGGATTACACAACCGATAAAGCGCGGTCAACTGATGATTACCCCTTCGGCGGGGGACCCGGGATGATTATGAAGATCGAACCTATCTATAATGGACTCAAGGCTATCCGGCGCAAGGAAAGCTCAGTTATACTACTCTCTCCACAGGGGGAAAAACTTGACCAAAAATGTGCATTAAAGCTTTCGCAGAAGGAACATATAATTCTCATCTGTGGCAGGTACAAAGGTGTTGATGAAAGAATCAGAGAATATCTCATTGATAGGGAAATATCAGTTGGAGATTATATAACAAGCGGGGGAGAAATTCCTGCATTAATTGTCATAGACACAATTGCACGAATACTCCCTTCTGTCCTGGGTAATTTTGATTCTGCAGAGAGTGACTCATTTATGTCGGATAGACTTGATGCACCGTACTATACGCGACCAAGGGAATTTTCCGGAATGACGGTTCCCGATGTTCTTCTGTCCGGTGACCATAAAAAAATTATGGAGTGGAGGAAGAACGAATCGCTCAGAAAAACGATGTCCCGTCGTCCTGATTTACTGGAATCAGAGAAGATAATGGAGGAAAGGTGACCAAAAAAGAGAAAGAGAAAAAAACAGAAAAGAAGGAGATTCCGGATTTCAATCCCGGAGATACCGTTCAGGTTTTTGTGCAAATTCAGGAAGGTGGCAAAACAAGAGTACAGAGATTTCAGGGAACCGTTATAAAGAAAAAAGGTGGAGGAATAAGTAAGACATTCACGGTCAGAAAGGTAACTCAGGGTATAGGAATCGAAAGAATCTTCCCTTTGAAATCACCAAATATCGAGGAAATAAAAATTATACGTAAGGGTAGAACAAGACGCGCAAAACTCTACTACCTGAGAGAAAGAAAGGGTAAAAAAGCAAAAGTAAAAGAAGCACGGTAATATGCTCAAAATCGAATCGAAATTGTGGAAAAAAGGCGCTGATTTTGTTGCCGGGGTAGATGAAGTCGGCAGAGGACCTCTCGCGGGACCGGTTGTCTCAGCTGCTGTTATTATGCCCAAAGATTTCTGCAATAAGAAGATTAAGGATTCTAAACAGCTCACCCCCATACAGAGAGAGGAACTCTTCTCTATCATTATCGATAACGCATTAACCTTTTCTGTCGGATGTGTTGATGCACATGTGATTGACAGGATAAACATCCTCAAAGCAACGTTTGAATCTATGTATCGTGCAATTGATAAACTTCGTATTTTCCCTGACCACGTTCTTGTTGATGGCACAGAGATTCCAGGACTCCCTATTCCACAAACAGGTATTATAAAGGGTGATTGCGTGTGCTTCTCGATTGCGGCTGCCTCAATTGTAGCTAAGGTTTTTAGAGACCGCATCATGGAATTGTACGACCTTGAATTTCCCGCGTATAATTTTTCAAAAAATAAGGGGTATGGAACAAAATATCATATCCAGATGCTTCACAAAGTTGGTCCCTGCAAAATTCACAGGAAAAGTTTCAATCCGGTAAAACTGCTTGCCCGGAAGAAATTCAAGTAATGATAATTTCTGTATTCTTTTCCTTTTTCGTATAATTCAAATTTTTCTAAAAATTGACAATGTATAATAAAAGAGCCATCGGTATTAATGGTGAGAAGATTGCTTCTGCCTACGTAAAAAAAATGGGGCTCACCATTCTTGAGACAAATTACAGGCAAAAGATGGGTGAAATCGATATTATTGCGGCAAAAAACAACCTTATTGCTTTCATTGAGGTCAAGATCAGGCAAACATATCAATATGGTCATCCAGAAGAGGCTGTCGATAGAAAGAAAAAAAGGAGAATAATCAGAACAGCCAAATACTACCTTGTAACCCATAACCTGTATGATAAACGGGTCGTTCGATTTGATGTCCTTGCAATTCAGAGAAAGGGATCATCATACGAAATAGAGTACTTTGAGAATGCTTTCCGGGAAGAGCGATGAAAGAGCATACAAAATACCGGGATTTTCTGCCTCCGCCGTGCTTTTTTTTAAAAAAAAGACTTGCAATCTTTCAAATTTATGCTATGCTATTTTTGCAAA
>CBDUQV010000114.1:0-6555 GCA_965369615.1 uncultured bacterium
TATATGTTATTGTTGCTTCTATTCCCTCATCTGAATCCATTCCATTAAAGTGGTCAGAATTTACCATCAGACCAGGTTCGGTATATGCCTGTTCCATAGTCTCAACCGTTAAGGTTTTATCTGGAGGATTGATGACGATCTTTATGGGAATATGATATTTTCGGGCAAATTCGAAATCCCTCTGGTCATGAGCGGGAACTCCCATGACAATGCCGGTACCATAGGATGCAAGTACATAGTCCGCAGTCCAGATCTCCACCCTTTCATCAGAAAATGGATTAATTGCATAGAGCCCGGTAAAAATGCCATCCTTTTCTGTTGTTGTATCGGTCCTTTCGATCTCTGTCTTTAAAAGAGAGGTTTTGATATACGCTTCAACCTGCTGCCCATTTTTCATCAGCGGCAGCATTTCCTTCAGGAGTTTGTGTTCCGGGGCAATTACCAAAAATGTTACACCATAGATTGTATCGGAACGTGTTGTAAAGACAGGAAGTACTCTATTCTGTTTTTCGATTTTGAAAACTATCTCTGAACCCTCGCTTTTTCCGATCCAGTTTCGCTGTATTGCCTTTACGTTTTCAGGCCAGTTATCCAGTCTATTGATACCTTCAAGCAGTCGTTCCGCGTAGTTGGTTATTTTTATGAACCACTGTTGCGTTTCCTTTTTGGTAACAGCGGACTCGCATCTCCAACACCTTCCCTGGATAACCTGTTCGTTTGCCAGAACCGTTTTACAATCAGGGCACCAGTTTACATAGGCTTTATCCCGGTAACAGAGCCCATGTTCATACAGTTTCTTGAAGAGCCATTGCGTCCATTTATAGTATTCTGGTTCGCATGTTGCGATTTCACGTTCCCAGTCATAGCTGATACCGACCCGCTGCAGTGTCTTCTTTGATTGAGCAATGTTATTCTTTGTCCACTCCTTTGGGCTTGCATGCTTGTTTATTGCTGCCTGCTCGGCAGGAAGTCCAAATGCATCCCAGCCGAAAGGATGCAGAATATGATACCCATGCATTGATTTATATCGCCAGACAACATCGCCGATTGCATAGTTACGGAAGTGTCCTATATGGATATCCCCCGAGGGATATGCGTACATTTCAAGGAGATAGAATTTTTTCTCGGGATTTTCGGGTGTTTTATAAAGGTCAATTTCTTTCCATCGTTTTTGCCATTTCTCTTCGATTTTTCTAAATTCCGTCATCGCCATTATTACCCCCGAATCAAAACGCCACTGATTACCCCCGTACAATCACAAGGAACGAAGATAGTTCCTGCGTGATCTACGGGGCAGGCACTGAAAATCCGATACAATTTTTTCTTTCAACCACTGCTTCCTCAAATCATTTTGCTCTCTGTGGTTTCGAATAAAAAAAATCCCCACTATCCTGTCAAGCATAGTGGGGTTGTGCAGTACGGACCGGTTTATGGTGGTCCGATAAACCCCACTGAGATATTCAATTCCAATAACAATAACTTTGAACTACATACATTTGTTCTTGCTATTCTCATACGCTTTTTATAACAAAATATGGTTGATTTGTCAAGGATAAAATGGGGTACAGCTATTTCAAATGAATAAAAATTGTGTATAATTCAACACAGGGTATTTTCTAACGAGGTCTGTTATTTCTTGCTTTCCTGTATAGTGATTTTTCCTTTAGTCAGATTTCTCAGAGCTTGCATACACTCATCTTCCTTTTCTCGTTCGATCTCAAACGTTAATTCCGTGGAGGTTCCGTAATGCTCTTCAACGATTATTGCATTATAATGGTCAAGTACATTACGGATTTTGCCAACTGCAGTACTGTCAATAACTACCGTAAGTCTTTGAATGGATACTGATCGCACTTTCTTCGATGCATCGAGAACTGCAGCTGTACTTTCCCTATATGCCCTGCTCAATCCTCCAATACCAAGTTTTGTGCCGCCAAAGTACCGGGTAACAATGACGATGATATTGGTTAAATTGGCTTTTTTAAGTTCCTGAAGAATTGGCAAACCCGAACTTCGTGGCGGTTCTCCATCATCTGAACACCGCTCAGAGATCTTCTCAAAGCCAATTCTGTATGCATAAGGGTGATGCGTGGCAGTACTGTATTTATTCTTTACGGTAGTCAGCAATTTTTTTGCTTCATCGAGGGATGAGATGGGGAAGATGGTTGCTATAAAACGGGATTTTTTTATGGTAATTTCCCTCTGCTCCTTGGTTCTTATAGTATAGAATAACATCTTCTGTTCAATCGGGATTATTGACGTAACAATTTTTTTCTTTCGTCAATTCTCCCTCATTTCTGCGTTAAGGGCGCGAAACAAGTTTCGCTACTCCCTTCTGGAGTAGCAGAGCTTGCTCTGCGTTTCCTTTGTGCGAAACAAGTTTCGCTACTCCACTGTTTTTCTGCGCAAGACACGTCTCGCTATTCCACTGCGTTTCCCCCATTAGATAATTTCTTCCCCAACGGGGCGGGTAAGTTTCGCTATTCCGTTTTCTTAATTCAGGTCTGTTCTTATTTCCTGAGGAGTTTTTTGTATAACTTAATATATTTTTTTGCAGAGGCTTCCCAGGAAAAGTCAAGTGCCATACATTGCTTAACCAGTTTTTTCCATACACTCCCATTCCGGTAATTTCTCAGAGCTTTCTTCACTGCGTTAAGGAATGCAGAAGCCCGGTAAGTATCAAATACGAAACCATTTCCTTTAAGCGTTTCCCCCGAAAATTTCTCAACAGTGTCCTTGAGTCCGCCAGTTCCGTGAACAATAGGTACGGTTCCATACTGAAATGCAATCAATTGCCCGAGACCGCACGGTTCAAAGCGGGAAGGCATAAGAACCATATCGCTCGCTGCGTAAATTTGATGAGCAAGTTCATTATCGAGCCCAATGAAAATCCGCAATTTATCTGGATACTTGTTTGCGAGGTTCTTGAGCTGTTTCTCATACATTGTATCCCCTTTCCCGAGTATCACCATGTGGATGTCTTCATCAGCAATATCGGGAAGAATTTGAGTAAGCAGATCCATTCCCTTTTGCTCGGTGAGTCTTGATATAACGCCAAGGAGCGGCTTATTAATATCAACATCAAAATGCAGTTTACCGGTAAGATTGGACTTATTCAGTAATTTTCCAGCGAGTTTCTTTCTTGAGTATGAGTAAGGTATTAATGAATCGTGTTCCGGATTCCACTGTTCATAGTCAATGCCATTCAATATTCCGTGAAGTTTTCCTTTCTGTGTATTCAGGATGCCCTCAAGTTTCATTCCGAATTCCGGTGTCAGTATTTCAGATGCATAGGTAGGGCTCACGGTGGTAAGAGCGTCTGAAAAGATTATACCCCCTTTCAGAAGGTTGCATTTGCCACCAAATTCCAATGTGTCTGAGGTGAAGAGCGAGATGTCAAGGTTGATTTCAGGCATCAGAAGTTTATCAATGACACCCTGGCATGCAATATTATGTATTGTGAGAATAATGGGAATTTTTGATAATTTTTCCTCGCTGAAGTTGTTCTTCAAATAGATCGGGATCAGTGAGGTTTGCCAGTCATGAATGTGAATAATATCAGGAGTGAAGATCTTTCGTCTGATTACATCTATTGCTCCGTGTGCAAAAAGGGCGAAGCGAAGTCCATTATCTCTGTAATCCCCTTTCTCGTCTCCATAGAGTCCCTCTCGACCAAAAAACCTGTTATTTTCTATCCAGTAAAAGATAACGCCATCTTTTCTTTTGCCTTCATAGATTGAACAGTATTCAGCATTATTACCGAGTTGTACAGGGTAGCTATCAATTATCTTGTGCGGCTTTGTATTTCCAAAGCGTATGCTCCTGTATTTGGGCATTACTACCCTGATATCATGGTTGAGTTGTTTTATTGCAGTGGGGAGCATGCCTGCAGCATCAGCAAGTTCACCTGTTTTTGCATAGGGGACAGCTTCAGATGAAACCGTAAGAATTTTCATTTGCTTTTTCCTTTCCGTACTTTGTTCAATCGTTCAACCATTTTTGCATTGAGGAGTTCCCGTATTTTAGGTTTTAGATCTGTTTTGTGTCAAAGTGAAAGTACTATCGGATTTTACCATAATCCGTTCCTTTCTGAATTTCTTATATTTTATAATTGAAAAAAAATTCAAAGTCAAGGGATAAATGAGATTCAAAAATTATGTTGGAGTTTTTTGTTTGACAAAAGATGTTTTTTAACGTATTATAATAAAACTTTTGAACGTGATCAGGATTCTGTAGTTAAGGAGGTTTTACATGAAAAGGACATATCAACCAAGTCGTAGAAAACGGCGCAAAAAACATGGATTTAAAAAAAGGATGTCAACTAAAAGTGGAAGAAAAATCCTTGCCCGACGGAGAAAAAGAGGTAGAGAGAAACTTACGGTATCAGAAGAAACCCGATAAGCTAAAACACAATACTGAATTCAAGGATATATACCGCATCGGAAAGAGGGAAACGGGTGACCATGTATCTATCATATATATTGAAAAGCCTGGTTTTAAATTTGGAATTTCATTCAGGCGAGATGCAAAACCTGCGGTGAAGAGGAATAGAGCAAAGAGAAGACTCACTGAAATTATTCGAAAGAACGAGGAGTTGCTGAGTAAAAATATACACTTGGTCATCCGTGTTTCCAAAGAGGGGCTTGATCTTTCATTCCATGAACTGATGGGTGAATTCAATCTGCTACTGCGGAATGCAGAAATTTGTTTATGAGATCGATAGCCATTTTTATCATAAAATCGTACAGGAATAGTATATCGCCGTTATTTCCAAGAACCTGTCGGTTCTATCCATCTTGTTCTTCCTATTGCCTTTTATCAATTGAAAGATACGGGCTCTTTCGGGGAGGATTAAGGGGACTACTGAGGATTCTTAAATGCAATCCTTTCCATCCTGGTGGATATGACCCTGTAGAATAGGAGTTGCCGTGGACAAAAGGACTATTATTGCAGTAATGCTTATTGCCCTCCTTTTCATTGTTTATACAATGATTACCCGCTCTTCCAAAGATGAGGCTGCTGTGCCAAATGGACAGGAAGTGGTTGAAAAGAGTGAAGAAGAGAAAGTTTCTGAAGAGAAGATTATGGGAGAAGGCAAGAAAGAGGATGCAGGTAAGAAAGAAGAAAAAGAAATCGTAGAAGCAGTTGCGGCAAGTGGCGAAGAACAGGAGGAAAAACTCATCACGGTGAAAACAAACCTCTATACGGTTACCTTTTCAACAAAAGGTGCAGCCATTAAGAGCATGAAACTGATGCAGTACCCTGGTGTGGGAGATGAACCGGTTGAACTCATTCCTGAAGAAGGCAGCGCGATGTCGCTTTCCCTGATTGAAACCGAAAAGACCATCGATCTTTCAGGATTTCACACGCGTTGCGAGCGAGATAGTATTGTCCTTACCAGTGGTCTTGAAGATAGTCTTGTGTTCTACTATGTACTCAACAATACCCCATTTCTAAAAAAGGTATTCATATTTGATCCGCATCGTTATAGCATCAATCTTCGTATTGTATCTCTTGATACAGGCGAGGATAAATTACCAAGTGGATTGAAAATACATTTTGATTCAGGGCTTTCTCTTACAGAAAAGGATGAGCGGGATGAACTGGCATATGTCAGATTTGTTTCGGTGTTGGGCGAAAGTTTCGAGCGAATGAGATTGAAAGATGTCAAGGAGGAAAAATCATCAATTGAAGGAAGGATTAAATGGGCAGGGGTAACTTCAAAGTATTTCCTGTTCTTTATTTTAGCAGAGGATACTCTTATTAAGAAAGTGACGCAATGGAAAATTGAAAAAAAGAAGATTGCGTTTTCCGTATCAACAAAAGAGGTGCAGGAGGCAAATTTCTTATTATATTTTGGACCGATCAAGTATTACCAATTGAAAGATATGGGAAATATGCTGGAGAAGAGTGTCTATTTTGGGTGGGATTGGATCGCTCCGATAAGCAAGGTCATTTTCTTTATCATAACCGGTATCCATAAAGCAATTCCCAATTATGGTTTTGTCATCATAGTATTTTCAATTATCATGATGGTCGTTTTCTTCCCGTTAACCTTCAAGAGCCATGCATCGATGCGCCGGATGCAGAAACTCCAGCCAAAAATGGAAGCAGTACGGAAGAAACACAAAGATGATTCAAAGAAGATGAATGCGGAAATTATGAAATTATATGGGCAGAACAAGGTAAATCCTCTCGGAGGATGCCTCCCTCTGTTGTTTCAGATGCCGGTATTTTTTGCTCTCTACGCTGTATTGCGAAGCACCATTGAGCTGAGAGGAGCCCCGTTTATCCTCTGGATACAGGACCTTTCAGTAAAAGACCCGTATTTTATTCTTCCGATTCTTATGGGTGCGGCAATGTTTGTGCAGCAGAAGTTTACCGTAACTGATCCCCGGCAAAAGGCAATGACTTATTTCATGCCCATTTTTCTCGTTTTTATATTCTCGAGACTTCCCAGTGGAATTGTACTGTACTGGTTTATATACAACCTTCTATCCATTCTTCAGCAGTACCTTATCCGACGGGGTGAGAAAGAAGATATTGTGAAAGAAC